>JBCEBX010000099.1:0-5309 GCA_039206455.1 Asticcacaulis sp. | reverse complement strand
AAGCCGGTCTGGGGCGCGATATCTTCCCTGAAACCGCGCTCGGTCTTGGACTTGCGGGCATTACCACTTCTGACGACGCCCGCCGCACCATAGAGGCTGGCCCCAGCTTCGGCCTTATCAACGCGGCATCCGATGCCCATGCCGCCTGTCTGGGGGCCTTTGGCGGTAAGGACGGGGCCATACTGATTACCGGCACCGGCAGCGCCGGTTACGCATGGGTGGATCAGACCGCCCATTGCATTGGTGGCTGGGGCTTTGAAGTCAATGATGACGGTTCTGCCGCCGTCATGGGCCGCGAAGCCGTCCGCATCGCCCTGCACGGTTTTGACGGTATCGGCCCGCAAAGCGCCTTCAGCCGCGCCATTATCGACCATCTTGGCGGTCATCCGTCACAGGTCGTGGCCTTTGCCACCACCGCCAGACCGGCCCATTACGGCGCACTGGCCCCGATCATCATGGCCCATGCCGCCAAAGGCGACGCGCTGGCCGTCACTCTGGTTCAGGACGCCGCACAGGCACTCGGCAAATATATCAAACGTCTGAGTGATCTTGGGGCACCGGACATTTGCCTGATGGGCGGCATGGCCGCGCCACTGACGCCGTGGCTGTCGCCCTGGGCACGCGCCAGCCTGTCCCAACCGCTTAACGACGCGGTTGACGGGGCGCTGCAACTGGCGGCGGGTGCGGCCAACGGGCTTTACACGCCACAAACCAAACAGACGGAGACAACCCTGTGAACCTACGTCTCGAAGTCGCCGTCGATAGCCCCTCCGGTTTCAAGGCCGCCATTGCCGGTGGCGCGCATCGTATCGAACTGTGCGCCGCCCTCAGCGTTGGCGGGCTTACCCCCTCCCCCGGCCTGATGCGTCTGGCGGCAGAAACCACCACGCCAGTCAGGGCCATGATCCGCCCGCGCATTGGCGGCTTTGTCTACACGCCGACCGAATATGATGTCATGCGCCGCGATATCGATGCCGTGCGTGAAGCGGGCCTTGCCGGTATTGTCATCGGGGCCAACCGCCTGACCGGTGACCTTGACGAAGACCTGCTGCGACGGCTGGCCGACCACGCGCAGGGTCTGGACATCGCCCTGCATCGCGCCATTGACCTGACGCCCGATCCTCTGGCGGCACTGGAAACCGTTATCGGGCTGGGGTTTGACACCATACTGACCTCAGGTCGCGCCCCTAAGGCCATCGATGGCCTTGAGACGCTTAAGGCCCTGAGCACACAGGCCGCCGACCGTATCGAGATCCTGCCCGGCGGCGGCATTAACGCCGATAACGCCCAAAGGCTCGTTGAAGCCACGGGCGTGACATGGCTGCATGCCTCCTGTTCCGAACCCCTGCCCGTCATCGACAAGGCCGATGTCAGTCTGGGCTTCATCACCGCTGATACCCGCGACACCAGCCATACCGCCGTCCTGCGCCTGACACAGGTGCTTGGCGACCTGTCGCGCCGAACAACAAACGCCTAGGAAAGATATATTATTGTGATTACGGATACGATTGATATGACCGAGACCCTGATGTTCTCTGAGGCCCGCGAAGGCGGCGATGCGGTCGCCCGTTTCCTTGAACGTAACGCCGGAACGCTGAAAACCCTTGCGGCACACCTTAAGGCCCACCCGCCACAGGTGGTGATCACCTGTGCGCGCGGCTCCTCCGATCATGCCTCGACCTATGGCAAATATCTGATTGAAACCCTGATCGGTGTACCTGTCGCCTCTGCCGCTCTGTCGGTATCGTCCGTTTTCGCCGCAAAACCACAGGCGGCCAACGCCCTGGTCATCGCCGTTTCCCAATCGGGCCGCAGCCCTGACCTCCTGACCACCGTCGAAGCCTATAAGGCCGCAGGAGCCTATGTCGTGGCCTTGGTCAATGACGAAACCGCGCCACTGGTCGATCTGGCCGACACCGTTCTGCCCTTAAGTGCCGGGCCTGAAAAATCGGTGGCCGCCACCAAATCCTATATTGTGTCTCTGGCTGCCTATGCCGCCATTGTCGCCGAATGGAGCGGCAACCAAAGCCTGAAAGACGGCCTGAAGGCCCTGCCCGCGCAACTGAAAACCGCTTTTGATGCTGACTGGAGCGCCGCTCTGCCGACCTTTGAGGCCGCCACCAACCTGTTCATCATCGGACGGGGCTACAGCTTCGGTGTCGCTCAGGAAGCGGCCTTGAAACTCAAGGAAACATGCGCCCTGCACGCCGAAGCCTTTTCCTCCGCTGAGGTACGCCACGGCCCGATGGCCATTGTCCGCGAAGGCTTCCCCATTCTGGCGCTGGCCACCTCCGATACCGCCGGTGATGGTGTCCGCGAAGCGGCGACCGAATTTGCCGGTCGTGACGCCGATGTCTGGCTGGCCGATACGCAAAACGCCCTTAAGGACCGGATTTTGCCCTCCCTCAAGGCCGAACCGATCCTTGAGCCAATCCTGCGCATCCAGAGCTTCTACCGCTTTGCCAATGCCCTGTCTCTGGCGCGTGGCCTAAATCCCGACGCCCCACCGCACCTCAATAAGGTGACACGCACCGTCTAGAACAGGTGTTCAGGCCCGATGGACTCCACCGTCGGGCACCCCGACAGGGCCATGACGATCTCAAGTTCCTCCCGCAGGGTGCGCAGGGCGTGGGCCACGCCCAATGCCCCTGCCGCCGACAGCGCCTGCACATAAGGCCTGCCGATCAAAACCGCTTTGGCCCCTAACGCCAGCGCCTTGAATACGTCCGTCCCGCGCCGCACCCCGCCATCGAGCAGCACCGGCACCCGCCCGTCAACCGCTGCCACAACCCCCGGCAAGGCCTCAATACTGGCTGGCAAGGTATCAATCACCCGCCCGCCGTGATTGGACACGATAATCCCCGCCACACCGGCCTGACAGGCCCGCACGGCGTCTTCGGGGGCCAGAATCCCCTTGATAATCACCGGCAGATGCGTCTCCGACAGCACCCAGTCAATATCCGCCCAGGTCGGGGCCATGGCCATCAGCCCGTCAAACACCGCACTTTGGCCCGCTGCCAACGGCGGCAAAGGTGTCGGCTGTTGCGGCAGATTCACCGCCCTTAAAGGTTCCGGCAGATGAAACCCTGCCCGCTGCTCACGGCTACGGATACCGCCCATGGCCGCATCGACCGTCACCACCAGCGCCTTATATCCCGTCGCCTCGGCCCGATGGATCAGATCACGCGACACCGCGCGATCGGATTGCAGATAAAGCTGAAACCATAAGGCGTCATGCACACCGGCCACATCCTCCAGCGGCGTGGTCGACAGGGTTGACACCACCATCACCGTATCCGTCACCTTCGCCGCCAGCGCCGTCGCCATCTCGCCATCGGCATGAAACAGCTTCTGATAGGCCAGAGGGGCCAGAAGGATCGGATGCGCACAGGCCTGACCAAACAGTTCAAGCCGCGTATGCCCGCCCCTGACATCCCCCAGCACCCGCCCCTTCAGCCGGATACGCCCAAAGGCCGCCATATTGTCAGCCTTTGTTGTTTCTTCACCGGCGGCGGAATCGAGATAGTCCCACGCCATCGCCGACAAACGCTCACGCGCATAGGGCCCATAGTCGTTCACCGAGACGATATCACGCGGAATGGCGGTCAGCACAGGCAACAGGCTCATGCCTCGGCCCACTGACGCAGCAGATTATGATAATGGGCCGTCAGACTGACAACCTCCTCGGCATCGCCCATTCTGGCCCGCAACCGAATGATCGTCATATCCAGCTCAAACAGCATTCGCCTCTGGGCATCATCTTTCACCAGACTCTGGGTCCACAAAAACGACGCCAGCCTGACCCCGCGCGTCACCGGCTCAACCCGATGCAAAGACGTGGACGGATACAAGATCGCATCCCCCGCCTTAAGCTTCACTTCGTGCGCACCATAGGTGTCTTCGACAATCAGCTCCCCGCCGTCATAGTCCTCAGGCGCATTGAGAAACACCGTCGTCGAGACATCCGTGCGCCCCATGATCCCCTTGAACGGATCATTGTGAATAGCGGTATCGACATGGTTGCCATAGTGCCCACCGCCCTCATAGGCATTGAAGCGCGGTGTAATCACCACACGCGGCAAGGCCGCCGACATGAACAACGGATGCCGCCGCAGGGCCGCCTCGACACGCTCTCCCAATATACGCGCCTGAGGCGCATCCGCCGGCAATTGGCGATTCTGCTTGACCGCCCGCGCCTGTTCGCCCGCCGTCAAGGCCCCATCGACCCAGTTGGCTTCGGCCAGTCCGGCACGAATATCAGCCAGTTCCGCGGGTGTCAGAACGTCAGGAATATGCAGCAGCATGGGCTATGCCTTAAAAGAAAAACTGGCCCCGACGGAAGGTCGGAGCCAGTTGATCATGATAACAAATCGCAAAAACTTTCAAGAGGTGCGCCAAGGGTAAAATGACGCACCCCCTGCCCGTTTTAGAAGCGGTAGTTCAGCGTCAAAGCCGCCGAACGCGGCGCACCCGGTTCCAGACGCGCCCCACCGTTATTCAGGCGGGCAATATAGTCCTCGTCAAACAGATTATAGATATTCAGCTGAAGCGACGCCTTGTCCGTCAGGTTATAGGCACCATAGGCGTCCACCACCCAGTATTCGGGGATGACCGGCATATTGGTCGTGGCAAAATCCGCTGTCAGAGATGTCTGACGGATTTGCTCACCCATATAACGGGCACCGCCACCCAGCTTCAGCTTGTCCGATACCTGATAGGTTGACCAGAACGACCCGGTCAGCTCAGGCGACCAGCGGCTGGTGGCACCAACCGTGCCCCCTTCCTTGTTCTCGTCTTCCATGGTCTGGATACCGGCCGTGATGTTCCACTTGTCGGTAATCTTGCCGACCAGACCGAACTCGAAGCCCTTGATCTCACGGTCGCCATAGTTTTCGTTGACGCCGTCCCCATCGACATCACCTACCACCCAGTTGGTGTGATTGGTTTTATAGTAAGCCCCGCTCAGGCCCAGACGGCCTTCGAAGAATTCCCATTTTGCCCCGACCTCAAGGTTTTCGGTCTCGGTCGGATCCACATTCGGGTTGTTGATATTGGTCGCACTGGTGTTCAGGTTTCCGGTGTGACCCGGAGGCGTTTGCGTCGTCGCATAAGACACATAGAGACTGCCGTTCGGTACAGGCTTATAAACCACACCCGCCTTATAGGCATAGATCGACTTGCTGGCCTTAGCCGAAGACGTCAGAGCGCTTGTCGCATCATAGACCTTATAATCCAGACGATAGCTGTCTGTACGAACGCCCAGATTGACCAGCCACTTTTCACCCAATGCGATCGTATCAAACACATAG
>JBCEBX010000098.1:0-5312 GCA_039206455.1 Asticcacaulis sp. | reverse complement strand
TCGCGGAACTTCTGGCGGTCTTCGGCCTTGTCGATGACCTCGGCCTTGGCGCCGATCATTTCGACATTGTATTTCGTGAGGATGCCCGCCTCATCGAGCGCCAGCGCCGTATTGAGTGCCGTCTGGCCACCCATGGTCGGCAGGAGCGCGTCAGGGCGTTCCTTGGCGATGATCTTTTCAACGAACTCAGGGGTGATCGGTTCGATATAGGTCGCATCGGCCACGTCCGGATCGGTCATGATCGTCGCCGGGTTCGAATTGACCAGAATGATGCGATAGCCTTCTTCGCGCAAAGCCTTACAGGCCTGAACGCCGGAATAGTCGAACTCACACGCCTGACCGATAACAATAGGCCCGGCACCGATAATGAGGATGGACTTAATGTCTGTACGTTTGGGCATGGTCGGTCTTTCGTCTTAATCGGTGCGTACACAAGCTTGCACAAAGAGCGGGCAGTAAAACTTACTGTCCGGTGCGGCTATTTTTGTTTTCAGGCTAAGGGGGTGCTTTAGAGCCTTGGGGGCGCTAAAGCAACCTCTAATTAGGCGGGAACCCGTGCTTTACGGATGTTGTCGGCGAAGCGTTCAAACAGGTAAAGGGAATCGATCGGGCCGGGGGAGGCTTCGGGGTGGTGCTGCACCGAAAATACCGGTGCATTGGCCAGCGCGATGCCGCAGTTGGTACCGTCAAACAGGGACACGTGCGTTTCGACTACGCCTTCAGGCAGAGAGTCGCGATCAACGGCAAAGCCGTGGTTCATTGACACGATCTCGACCTTAGAGGTTGTGATGTCCTTTACGGGGTGGTTGGCGCCGTGGTGGCCCTGTTCCATCTTGAGGGTCTTTGCGCCCAAGGCCAGGGCCAGAAGCTGGTGACCGAGGCAGATGCCGAAGACCGGCACGCCGGAAGCCACGAGCTTCTTGATTTCAGGCACGGCATATTCACCGGTCGCCGCCGGATCGCCGGGGCCGTTCGATAGAAGCACGCCGTCGGGTTTCAGGGCCAGAATGTCTTCGGCAGGGGTCTTGGCCGGAACGATCTTGATCTTCGCGCCTACATCATTGAGCGCACGCAGAATATTTTGTTTCACGCCGTAATCGATGACAACCACGGTGAAGTCACCACCGTCATTATCCTTGAAGCCTTCGGCCCATTTCCATTGCTTGGTTGTATAGGCAGCGGATTCAGCAACCGTGGCGTCCTTGGCCAGATCAAGGCCGACAAGACCGGCCCATTCGGCGGCTTTTTTCTGAAGGGCGGGGATATCGAACTTACCTTCGGGATCGTGAGCGATGACGCCGTGCGGCATGCCCTTTTCACGGATGCGACGCGTCAGGGCGCGGGTGTCGATGCCCGACAGGGCGACAATGCCGCGTGACACCAGCCACTCATTGAACGACAGTTCCGAGCGCCAGTTGGCGGGCGGGGTCGGGGCGTCGCGGAAGATCGCACCCTTGGCGGCATTTTTCGGATCGCTGCCCAGTTGTTCCACGTCTTCGGCATTGACGCCGACATTGCCAACATGCGGGAAGGTGAAGGTAACAATCTGATCCATATAGGACGGGTCGGTCAGGATTTCCTGATAGCCGGTCATGGCGGTGTTAAAGCAGACTTCGCCGAGCGTGTCGCCGACGGCGCCTGCGCCCAGACCCTGATAGACCGTTCCATCGGCCAGAACCAGAACGCCGGTTACACCTTTTAACAGTTCAACGGACATGGGGGTTCACTCTCCTTGGGGGTGCCTGAGTGGCTATGGGGGCAGATTGCAGATAAACGGCGGGACTCATAGGGATAATGCCCTGCGCGGTCAACGTGATTCCGTTCACGAAATGCACGGTATTGTTAGCAGCCATTTTACCCCCTTAACTTCACCGCTCAAAGGGGTATATGTAAGGCGTGCGCTTCGATGATCATTTTTTAGAAGAACTGAAATCCCGTCTGCGGCCTTCCGAGGTGATCGGCCGCACGGTGAAGCTGCGCCGTCAGGGTCGCGAATGGGCGGGGTTGTCGCCCTTTTCCAAGGAAAAAACGCCGTCCTTCTATGTCAATGACGACAAGGGTTTTTATCATGACTTTTCCTCGGGCAAGCACGGGGACATCATTTCCTTCCTTCAGGAAACCGAACGCCTGAGTTTTATGGAAGCGGTCGAAAAGCTGGCGCTTGAGGCGGGCATGGCATTGCCGGTGCAGACGCCGCAGGCCGCACAGGCGGAAATGAAGCGCCAGTCCCTGACCGACTGGATGGAACTGGCGGCGAAATGGTTTGCAGCGCGGCTTTATGACAAGTCGCCGGGGGCGATGGCGGCGCGGGACTATTTGCAGCGGCGCGGCCTGACGGATGCGGATATCGCACATTTTGGTCTCGGCTATGCACCGAAGGAGCGCACGGGTCTTAAGGACGCGCTGGTGCAAAAGGGCGCGAAGGTCTCGGAACTGGTGGAATGCGGGCTGCTGATCCAGATTGAGGGTTCGGCCCCCTATGACCGTTTCCGTGACCGACTGATGTTCCCGATTGAGGATGCGAGGTCAAAGGTCGTGTCGTTCGGCGGGCGGGCGCTTAATCCCGATGAGAAGGCCAAATATCTCAACGGGCCGGAAACGCCGCTGTTCCACAAGGGCGCGCTTTTGTACGGCCTGCCCAAAGCGCTGAAGATCATGGGGGAGAACCGTGGCGGCGATCTTGTGGTGGTTGAGGGCTATATGGATGTGCTGGCCTGTCAGCGAGCGCAGATTGCCGCCGTTGCGCCGCTGGGGACGGCCCTGACCGAAGAGCAGATCGATGTATTATGGCGCAGGCACCCTGAGCCAACGCTTTGTTTTGATGGCGACGGGGCGGGACAAAGAGCGGCCAATCGGGCGCTGGATCGGGCCTTGCCCAAACTCAAGCCGGGGAAGTCGTTCAAGGTCTGCCTGATTGCCGGTGGGCAGGACCCTGATGACCTGTTGCGGGAAAAGGGGGCTTTGGCCCTGAGGGAAGCGCTGACGGTTACGCAGCCTTTTGTCGAGGTTCTGTTTAAACGTGAGCAGGAACTGGAACCGCTCGATACGCCGGAACGCAAGGCCGGGTTTAAGAAGCGGTTACGGGCCTTGTCGGCGCAGATTGAGGACAAGGACCTGTCCGAAGCCTATCGGCAGGATTTGCTGGAGCGGTTTGACCGGCTGTTTGCTCCCGCACAAGGGGCGGGGTTTCAGCCGCGTAACGGCTTTCAGAATCAGAATTTTCAGAACCGGCTGTTTCAGAAGGGTAAGGGCGGCAGATTTGCCGAACCGCCCAGCTATGTCACCCCCGAAGGCGGGCGGGCGGCCAAGGCCCTGTCTGTGGCCCTTGACCCCATAAGTGCGGCGGTGGCGCAAGGCCTGCTTGATCATCCCGAATGGCTTTCGGATCATGTTGAGGCGCTGGAGACCTATGGTTTGGGCGATCCGGCGCTGGAAGGACTGGCAAAAGCGGTGGTTGGGGCAAGTTTTATCCACGATCCTCTTGACAGGCAGACCCTTAACCGCCATCTGAAAAACCAAGGCTATGACGCATTGTTAAGCGGGATCCAGACGGCAGCCCTCAGATCGGCTTCGCCATTCCTCGCACAGGACATATCACTCGCGGATGCTCATGACCGTTGGCTGACTGCGTTTAACGCGCTTGCGCGTTTGACAGCGCTGGAGCGTGCCCTTATTTCTGCCAAAACCGGAGCCATGCAAAGTTTTGATGCAGAAATTTTCGCCCGTACCAAACTGGAACGTGATGTCTTACGGAAAGCCTTGAAAAGCGGACAGATTTTTGAAGAACCAACGACGGAATAAGCTTGATTTCTCGTTGAAAACCTTCGTTATTATTAGGCCAGACGCGGTATTTACCGCACGGCGGAGACATAAATGAGCCAAGCGACGGAAAAACCCGAAGCCGAAACATCCTCTGACGGCCCCTTGCTCGACCTTACCGATGCAGGCGTCAAAAAATTCATCAAACAGGCCAAGACCCGTGGCTATGTGACGATGGATGAGCTGAACAAGGTGCTGCCTTCGGAAGAGTTCACGTCTGAGCAAATCGAAGACACCCTGGCCATGCTCACCGAAATGGGCGTCAATGTCGTCGATTCCGAAGAAGACGTGGCCGAAGGCGGCGAGCTTGTGGTGCGCGAAGAAGCCGGTGCGGTAGTCGAAACCGCTAAGACCTCGGCCTATGACCGCACGGATGATCCGGTGCGTATGTATCTGCGTGAAATGGGCTCGGTTGAGCTTTTGTCACGCGAAGGCGAAATCGCCATTGCCAAGCGCATTGAGGCCGGTCGTGACACCATGATCCGTGGCCTGTGCGAATCGGCCCTGACCTTTGAAGCCATCATGGTGTGGCGCGAGGAACTGGAGTCCGGTCGTATCCTGCTGCGCGAGATTATCGACCTTGAAGGCACCTATGGTGGCGGCCCAGATGCTGGCCCGACGGCAGCACAGCTGAATGGTGAGGAAGAGGAAGAAGCCGACGATACAACCGTTATAGCGGCGCAGGCACCGGCACCGGTTATAAAGGCGCCGGAACCCGCCAAGGCGGTATCGGTCGAGGTCAAGGAAAAGTCGGGTGATGAGGACGATGATTACGTTCCGCACGACGAGGCCGAGAAAAAGCCGGAAGCCGAAGAAGAGGACGAGGACGATTTCGACGATGGCGCTGGCCCGTCCGTATCGGCCATGGAATCCGAACTGCGTGAAGGGGTTATGGAAACCCTTGATGCGATTGCGGCGGAATTTGAAACCACCTATCGTCGGGCGCAGGAAAAGCTTCTGACCGCCAAGCTGGAAGGCCATGCGGTCGATCCGGCTGACCGTGCGGCCTATGATGAAGTGACCGCAGCGATTACGCGTCACCTGAAGACGCTGAAGCTGAATAACCAGCGGATCGAAGCCCTTGTTGAACAGCTCTATACGATCAACAAGCGTCTGATGAGCCTTGAGGGGCGTCTGCTGCGTCTGGCCGATTCCTACGGCATTTCGCGTCAGGAATTCCTGCAGCACTATTATTCGCGTGAACTTGATCCGCAGTGGACGGACAAGGTGCGTGACCTTGGGGTGCGTTGGCAGAAGTTTGTTGATCTCGAAGGCCCGTCGATTGCCCGTATCCGTGGCGAAGTCTCGCAACTGGCGGCTGATATGGGCGTGGCGGTTGATGATTTCCGCCGCATCGTTCAGACGGTACAAAAAGGCGAGCGCGAAGCCCGTCAGGCCAAGACCGAAATGGTCGAAGCCAATTTGCGTCTGGTGATCTCGATTGCCAAGAAATACACTAACCGTGGTCTTCAGTTCCTTGATCTCATTCAGGA
>JBCEBX010000097.1:0-5357 GCA_039206455.1 Asticcacaulis sp. | reverse complement strand
CATGCCGATCACCAGCACCAGCAGCGCCAGATAGACGCTTGCGGCCCCGAAACTTAAGGTCACCAGTGCAATGGCCGCGACGATATACATGATCGACAAGGTGCGCACGCCACCGATCTTGTCGGCCAGCCCGCCGCCGACAGGCCGGAACAGGGAGCCTGCAAAAACGCACATGGCGGTGAAGAAACCGGCCATGACCGGATCAAGACCATATTCGCCGTTGAAATAGATATTAAGCGACGACGACAGGCCGACAAAACCGCCGAAGGAGACACCGTAAAACAGCATGAACCACCAGGCATCGGCTTCTTTCAGGATAGCCATATACTGGCTGAATTTCTTGGCCGGTGGCGGGTTTGGGGCGTCCTTGGCAAAGACTATGTAAAAGATGAAGGTGGCAATTAGCGGAATGGTCGCCAGTCCGAGCACCGCTGTCCAGCCAAACATATTGGCCAGTGACGGTGCAAACAGGGACGCCAGCACCGTGCCGGAATTACCGGCTCCGGCAATGCCCAGCGCCACGCCCTGATATTTCGGTGGATACCAGCGTGAGGCCAGCGGCAGGGCGACGGCAAAGGACGCACCCGCAACCCCAAGCACAAGACCCAGCGCCAGCACACCGGCGAAGTTATCAATCTTAAGGACAAAGGCAATCAGCAACCCGGCGATGACGATAGCCTGACTGATGGCGCCGGTAATTTTGGGGCCGATGCGGTCAACCAGAACGCCATTGACCATGCGCAATAGCGCACCGGAAAGAATGGGCAGGGCAACCATCAGGCCCTTTTCAGCGGGCGTCAGGCCGATATCGGCGGAAATATGTACCGCCAGTGCTCCCAACAGCACCCAGACCATAAAGCTCATATCAAAATAGAGGAAGGCGGACAAAAGGGTCGGTTTATGTCCGGCCTTCAGGAATTCCTTGGAAATCATGACGAACCTGCGAAGTTTCCGGCGTGCGCGGATCAACGGCGCACAGACCTTTGAGAGAAGGGAGGAAAAGGGAAACAGACGACAGTCCGGTTCGTTCCGGTAGGCGGCCTTCGTTGGCCGTGCCTTAACAATCGCGTGTACACATAAAGCGATGCACCAGAATTTCTGTCAAGGTGCAGTGCAATATTTTTGGCCGCTGGTTACGATTGTTCGTCACAATCGTAACTTTTTCTGTCGCATAATGTGAGTCTAAACCCGCTTCACACGCGAGAGAATGCGGACTAGCCCTTAAAGCCAGTCCGCAACCCAGATTTGTCGTCCCGCATGAACGTTCTGATAATCGACCCTGATGATGCCCGTGCGGCCCTTGTGGCCGAAGGCATACGTGCGGATGCCGCCCACAGGGAGGCGGTGATCCATCACTGGCCGCGCTTTGAGCTGATGCGGCTAAAGGACATCAATCCCGACATGGTGATCATTGCCTGCGAGAGTCCGGATCGCGATACGCTTGATGCCTTGCAGATCGCGAACGAACAGGCCCCACGACCGGTGGCCATGTTTGTCGACCGCCATGACGCCAATACCACCTCGCGGGCTCTGGAGGCCGGCGTGGCCGCCTATGTGGTCGATGGCTATGCGCCTAATCGTGTGGCGTCGATCCTGACGGTGGCGGCTGAGCGCTTCAAGCTGATGCAGGGGTTACGCACCGAACTGGACAAGGCGAAATCCGATCTGGTAGCGCGTAAAACCATTGACCGCGCCAAGGGCGTTCTCATGACCTCACGCGGGGTCAGTGAGGATGAAGCCTATAAGCTGATGCGCAAACATGCGATGGATACCGGACGGTCCATGGCGGCGGTGGCGGGAGACATATTATCCGTGGCTGATTTGCTGAAGTCAGGAGAGAACTGAGGTCATGCGCGCACAGATCAAGATCGGATTTATAGCCCTGAATGACGCGGCCCTGATTGTGGTAGCGGAGGCACTGGGTTTCTACGCCAGCGAAGGGCTTGAGGTCACCTTAAGCCGTGAAGCCAACTGGTCGAATATTCGCGATAAGGTGTCTTACGGATTGCTTGACGGGGCGCATATGCTGGCGACTCTGCCGCTGTCGCGCGGTCTGGGTCTGGGGCCGACACTTGGGCAGATTATTGCGCCCATGGCCTTAGGGGCGAACGGAAATTCCGTCGTGGTGTCTTCGCGTCTTAAGGCGGTTTTTGAGGATCAGGGGGCCTCAAGTCTGCTTGAGAGTGCGCGTGCCTTACGTCAGGTCATACAGCTCAGGCGCAGTGTCGGAGAAGGGCCCATTACGCTGGCCATGCCCTTTACCTATTCGCCGCATCATTTTGTGCTGCGTCACTGGCTGGCGGCGGGCGGCATTGACCCCGACCGTCAGGTGCAGTGGGTGGTTTTGCCACCGTCACGCATGGCAGATGCTTTGCGGGACGGGGTGATTGACGGCTTCTGTTCCGGTTCGCCCTGGCCGCAGATGGCAGAGTTGAAAGGCGACGGGCAGGTGCTGTTTTCCGACCCTGATTTCTGGACGCTTAAGCCAGAAAAAGTATTGGGCCTGCGCGGTGTCTGGGCCGAGGAAAATCCTGAAGCGGTAAGGGGTCTGGTGCGTGCCTTATTAAGGGCGGCGCAATGGGCCTCCAACCCAGCTAATCAGGGGCAACTGGCTGAGATTCTGGCACGTGATATCTATGTCGGCGCACCACTTGAGGCCGTGCAAAAAGCTCTGTCTGAAGGGGGCGCGGGCCTTGTGCTCGATCCGCAGACGGCGACCTTCCCGTGGCTTAGCCATGCCAAGTGGTTTATGGGCCAGTTTGTACGCTGGGGCCTGACCTCTGAGGCCCATGATTTTGGCGCTATTGCCCGCAACGTTTACCGGCCTGACCTGTGGCGACATGCGGCGGGTGATATGGGCCTTAGCCTGCCACTGAGCGATGAAAAAGATGAAGGTGGTCACATACAAAGCTGGAGTCTGCCGGCTGAGCCGACGGATATTCTCATGCCGCCCAATCGTTTGTTTGACGGGGGCCTGTTTCGGTCTGTGCCAGCGGAACCGGCCTGAGCCTAATCTGTTCGCGCCTGCAAAAACCCTTATTGACATAGGGGCAAAGCTGTGGCCCAATAGGTTTCAGGATCAAGGAAGATCCAAGACATTCGCCTTCGGAAAATCAACGACGATTTTCCGAAGGCCCACAGGACAAAGACGTCCCGCACCCCTTAAGGCTCACCATAGCCTGACGGGGGTGCGGGATTTTTTTTGGCCTCAAACCCCACTCCGGTTGGCGCGTCATGCGCCTTCGCTCTGCCCACAGGAGCAAAGAAAATGGCCTTTAATGCCGATACCCCCCCAAAGCCTCGCATCGTCGTCATTGGCGCAGGCATGGCTGGTGGCCGCATTGTTGAGGAAATCCTCAAGCGCGATGCGCACCGTTTTGATATTTCGATCATTGGCGCGGAGGACTGCGCCACCTATGACCGTATTCAGTTGTCGCCGGTTCTGGCCGGTGAGAAGACCTTTGAGGATATCGTTACCCATTCGCAGGAATGGTATGACGCCAGCGGGGTGAAGACCCATTTCGGCTGCTGGGTGCAGTCGATCAACAAGGAAGGCCGCTATGTCACCCTGCATGACGGGGTCACTATTGCCTATGATTATCTGATCCTTGCCACCGGTTCCGATCCGATCCGTCTGCCCTTACCGGGCGCTGATCTCCCGGGCGTGGTCGCTTTCCGTGACCTGCACGATATTGACGTCATGCAGAAGGCGGCGGCGAACGGCGGTGAGGCGGTTGTCATCGGTGGGGGGCTTTTGGGGCTTGAAGCGGCCTATGGTCTGGCCAAGCGCGGCATGAAAGCAACCGTCATTCACCTGATGGATGTACTGATGGAGCGCCAGCTTGATGAGGCGGCGGGCCGGTTGCTGGAAAAGGCCCTGCTTGAGCGCGGCGTTAATTCGGTACTCAATGCCAATTCCGAAGCCATTGTCGGTGACACCCATGTTGAGGGCCTGAAGCTGAAAGACGGGCGCGTCATTCCGGCGTCTTTGCTGGTCATGGCCGTCGGTATCCGCCCGCATGTTGAACCGGCCAAATCCGCCGGGCTGGTGGTTGAGCGCGGTATTCTGGTGGATGATCAGATGCGCACCTCTGACCCGCATATTTTTGCGGTCGGGGAATGTGTGCAGCACCGCGGGGCCTGCTATGGTCTGGTGGCCCCGATCTGGGATATGTGCCGGACTCTGGCGGATGTGCTGACAGAAAAGAATGTCGATGCCGCCTATTACGGGTCGGAACTGGCAACGCGCCTGAAAGTTTCGGGTGTTGATCTCTATTCCGCTGGTCAGTTCAACGGGGGCGAAGGCTGTGAAGACATCGTCTTCCGTGATCCGTCGCGCGGCGTCTATAAGCGCATTGTCGTCAAGGACAACAAACTGGTCGGCACCGTGCTCTTTGGTGAAGCTGCCGACGGGGCCTGGTATTTCGACCTGATCAAAAAGGCTGAGTCTATCTCTGATATCCGTGACACCCTGATCTTTGGTCAGTCGGTAACGGAGGCTCTGGCGGGCGTGGACCCTAATGCCGCCGTTGCAGCATGGCCCGACGACACAGAAGTGTGCGGCTGTAACGGCGTAACCAAGGGTACGGTGGTTGAGGCGATCTGCGCAGGCGCGGACAACCTTGATAAGGTCCGTGGCTGCACGAAGGCGTCTGCCTCTTGCGGGTCATGTACCGGCATTGTCGAACAATTGCTGAAGGTGACGCTGGGGGATGCCTTCAAGGCCCAGACTGGCCCGAAGCCGATGTGCAAATGTACGGAACATGGCCATCAGCATGTGCGTCAGGCCATAGTCGAGCAACAGCTCAAGACCATGCCTGATGTCATGCAGGCCCTGAAGTGGGAAACACCTGATGGCTGTTCGTCCTGCCGTCCGGCGCTGAACTATTATCTGCTGTGTGCCTGGCCGCGTGAATACAAGGACGATCCGCGCTCGCGCTTCGTCAATGAACGCAACCATGCCAACATTCAGAAAGACGGTACCTATAGCGTCGTGCCGCGCATGTGGGGCGGGGTGACCTCGGCCAAGGAACTGCGCGCCATTGCCGATGTCTGCGATAAGTATGAGGTGCCGATGGTCAAGGTGACCGGCGGCCAGCGGCTTGATCTGTTTGGGGTCAAGAAGGCCGATCTGCCCGCGGTATGGGCTGACCTTAATGCCGCCGGTATGGTGTCGGGTCATGCCTATGCCAAGGCGTTGCGGACGGTGAAAACTTGTGTCGGTTCGGAATGGTGCCGCTTCGGGACGCAGGATTCGACAGGGCTTGGGATCAAGCTTGAGCAGGATACCTGGGGTTCGTGGATGCCGCACAAGTTCAAGATGGCGGTCTCCGGTTGTCCGCGTAACTGTGCCGAGG
>JBCEBX010000096.1:0-5378 GCA_039206455.1 Asticcacaulis sp. | reverse complement strand
ACATAGACCCGATAAGCCCCTGCATGGCCCCGTTGTCCTCAACGCACAACAACTTCACTGGTTTAGCGCCTCCCGCGCCGCCTCACACGCCCCGATTTCACGATTTGTATCGCTTTATTGCAGGCTATAACTATATAAAAAAGCTGTAAAGACAATTTTACGCGCATTCACGCAAAACCCCTCACCCCTCCCCTGGCTATGTGTACGGTGCAAGGCCCGGGAGGGGCGCGATCTTTCTTCACTCCTCCCTAGCTTGCTGGGGAGGGGGACCGCGATCCGTCAGGATCGGGGTGGTGGGGTATCCTTTTTTCTTTCTTCTTCCGTTCTTTCTCCCCACTGCTACCCCTCACCTCGACAAAAACATTGCACACTTGCCCTGACCGTCTCTAATGCCGCCATGAAACCTTCCACGCACTTCGATGTCTGCATTGTTGGCGGCGGCCCCGCCGGTTGCGCCTGCGCCCTGTGGCTGCATAAGCTCGGCGTCACCGCCCACCTGATCGAAGGTGCCAACCGGCTCGGTGGCCTTCAGGCCCGCAGCCCTTATGAAAACCTGTGGCTTCCCGGCGTTCAGGGTCGCACCGGTCAGGCCGTCGCGAAAGCTTTTCAGACCCACCTCGACAGTGAACAGGTGCCTTACAGCCTCAATCAGCGCGTCAACCACATTATGCCGACCCGAGATGGCTTCGAGATTCAGACCGCAACCCAAACCCTCACGGCCCGTTTTGTGGTGATTGCCACCGGCACTCTGCCCCGCTCAGGCCCCTTTACCCAAAGCGACACCGTCATCATTGGCCCCGGCACCCACATCGAAAACACGCCCGTTGAGGGCCGTAAAATCGCTGTGCTCGGCGGTGGCGACAACGCCTATGATCAGGCCCGGTTCCTGCGTCAACGTAACGCCGCCGAGGTCGTGATTTTCTCCCGCTCCGAACCGCGCGGCCAGACGACCTTAAGACAGCTTATCCCTGACGTCCCGATCCGCACCGGCCCCTATCAAGCCGACCAGAACGCCCTGACGATCAATGACGAAGCCTTTGACCTGTTCGCCGTCATGTACGGCTTTGAGGCCGTCATCCCCGAAGGCCTTAACCCTGACCTCGACAACGGCTATATCCGCGTGAACCGTCAGGGTGAAACCAGCATCGAAAACCTTTATGCTTGCGGCGAAGTCACCGATTACTGGCATCCGTGCGTCGCCACCGCCAGCGCCCACGGCATTCAGGTCGCCAAGCAGATTTCGATCAGGCTTTAGCACCTGCAACATTTTTAATCGTGTCTTGACGGGTTTCTGTTATGGTCGCCCGATAATCACCCTTAGCCCATTGTCCATGCCGCATTCCCTCAAAAGCCATTATCTCAATCTGATCAAAAAAGGGTCCCTGACCAGCGATCCGGCTCAGGCCGAAACCGTAGACGTCCTGTCACAGCTTGAGAAAGACATTGCCCGCACCAACTCGTGGTTCGGCGGCACGAAGGTCTATGGCCTCTATCTCTGGGGACAACCGGGGCGTGGCAAATCCATGCTGATGGATCTGTTCTATGAGCACATTCCGTTCCCCTCGAAACGCCGCATCCACTTCCACGCCTTCATGGCCACGGTTCACCGTCTGGTCAAACAATGGCGCGAAGGCGACACCGCCACCCGCAAAAAAGTGTTCGGCACCCATAAGGGCGACGACCCCATCCCGCCAATTGCCCGCCTGATCGCCAAAGAGTCGCGCCTTCTGTGCTTCGATGAGCTTCAGGTCACCGACATTGCCGATGCCATGATTCTGGGACGCCTGTTCGAAGCCCTGTTCGCCCATAAGGTCATTCTGATCGCCACCTCAAACCGCGCGCCCGAAGACCTGTATAAGGACGGACTGAACCGTGACCGCTTCGTCCCCTTCATTCAGTTGATCCGCGACCAGATGACGGTGCATGAAATCCGCGGCCCGCGCGATTTCCGTCTCGATCGCCTCAAAGGGGCCAAGGTCTATTTCAGCCCCTCGACCGATCCCGCACAGGTCGCCGCCTTTGATGCCCTGTGGACGCGCCTGACCGAGGGCATGACCGAAACCGGCACCTATATCTGCGTCAACAAACGCGAACTGACCTTCAAACGCGCCGCAGGCCCCCTGTTACGCACCAACTTCAAGCACCTGTGCGCCAAGGCCAACGGGGCGGCGGACTATCTGGCCATTGCTGAACGCTTCACCACCGTCTTCATCGAAAACATCCCACAGATGGGGCCGGAAAACCGCAACGAAGCCAAACGCTTTGTCACCCTGATCGACGCGTTCTACGAAGCCGGCGTCAAGCTCGTCTCCCTTGCCGCCGCCGAACCGGCTGAGCTTTACCCTACCGGCGACGGGGCCTTTGAATTTGAACGCACTGTGTCCCGCCTTGAGGAGATGCGTTCAGAAATTTACCTGAACAACACCCCCGCACCTTGACGATAACGCAGTTATATCCCTAAGCTTCACTCAAGGGGCTGAGGGGGCGGGCAATGGGAACAACATCTGGTAACCCGGTGCTTAAAGGGTTCATTGACTACATAGGCACTCACCTCGGTCAGGCCTTAGGGGCGATCGCGTTTACAGCAACGATCACTTTCGTTACACTTAGTATGGGCCAAAAAACTACACCCCCAGATGTAATCAGGAATCCGCCGCCTGTTACAGTGCCCACGCAACAGGCCCCGATCGCCCCACCCATCCACCTCAGGGTCACCGCCACCCAACAATCTGCGCAAAACATGGCCGTCGCCATCACAGAAAGTCTGACCGCAGAATTACAGCGTCAGGTGAAAGCGTCACAGGCCAGAATTGAACTCAATATCGATAATGTGCGCTCTGGTGCCGGAGCAACCAAGCTTGCCACCATCAGCTGGTCGATAGACCTCAAGGGCGCAACGCCTGTAAAATGCCACGCCAACGGCATCAGCTTTTTAAAAGAAGCTGAATTATCTCAGAAAATTTTCACCCGCATTATTAGCAGTCTCGATGAAATCGAAACCGGCAGAGGAACGACTTGCTCATGAACACGAAGATTGCAACCGCATTAGTACTGGCCTTTCTAATGACCAGCGCCTGCGATAATTCTGAAAAAGCCGAAACGACCACACAGGAGTCACTGCCAGAAACACAGGTAGAGACCACGCCTCAAAACCTAGTTACACCCGCGCCTGTAACGCCAACGGTTGTTGAGGCGGCACCCGCACAAGACGTGCCTCAGAGCGTAAACCAAACCAATCTGAAGCCGTGTCCGGATGGCGCCGGCATTCAGTGTAAAGGCGTGCTTATTGTATCTGCCACTTCCGCAGCGCTCGTGCAGTACAATAAATCCAGCCTTCAGCTTACAACCAGCATAACGGTGGAAAACCGTACAGATTCCGACCTGAGTTTTGCGCTGATCGGCGGGAGAGCGATCGTAAATCTGGATAACGGCCTTAATCTTGGCACTCAAAATCAGTCATCTTCGGGCGTGGCTGTCTGCCGAGAGGCAAAGGATTGTTATGCCGTAAACTCGTCTCAGTTTACTTCGCTCGTCACCGGAGAAAGTCCGGGTCGTTTTTCCCTATATAATCGCGAAAGATATCCACCCGCCCTGACTCCTACCCTGCCAACCATCTCCACCGGCGACATTACGTTTCAAATTCTCGCGGTGACAGCGACCGGAGAGGAATTTATCGTACCCGTGACCCTCAGCGGCGTGCCCATCAAAAATCAACTGGCCAGATAACGCTGCGCCCGTTCAAGATGCATGCGCTCAACCATCTCGCCATTGACAGCCACCACGCCCTTATTGGCATTCTCCGGCCGCCCAAAGGCCTCGACCACCGCCTGCGCCCAGTTAAGTTCCGCCTCCGTCGCCCCGAACCCCTGATTGGCAATGTCAATCTGCGCCGGATGGATCAGGGTCTTGCCGTCAAAGCCCAGCGCCCGACCCTGTACACATTCCGCAAGTAACCCCGCCTCATCACGGAAATTATTATAGACCCCGTCAATCACCCTGAGGCCCGCCGCCCGCCCATGCAGCACAATCAGCGACAGGGCCTGCGCAATATCGCTACGATCCGCCGAGGCAACGCTGCGTAACCCGTGCCTCAGATCATTTGGCCCGGCCATCAGCCCCCGAAGCGTCACATCCGCCGCGCATATTTCCTTGAGGTTCACGACCCCCTTGGGCGTTTCAATCATCGCCCACAGCGGCACCGGACAGGCCACTGCTACCGCCTCAAGATCAGCCGCCGCCTCGACCTTAGGCACAACCACGCCTGCAAAACCGAGCGGCAAAAGCGATCGCCCCGTCTCAATGCCTTGCGACCCGCCACCTATCCGCAACAGCGTCGGCCTTAAGGCCAGCCCCCCCTGCGCCGCCATCGCCTTTATATTGGCAACCGCCGCTTCCCGTTCGGCCTCACCCACCGAGTCCTCCAGATCGACTATAACCGCATCGGGCCTCAGTTGAGCCAGCTTCTCAAGTGCCCTGAGATTAGCCGCCGGAACGAATAACACCGAACGCAAGGGTGTCTGTATATTGCTGACCATAAATGCCTCTATTGTCTTACCCGCCCGTCATAATACCGCTAAGCGCAAGTATAAAGCCTGCTTTTTAATCTACGCCCCTTGCCTGAAAGGGCATCTGAGGTCATATTAAATCCAGCTTCACTTTAATACAGGGAACCCTGATGCTGAATTTCAACCAGACCAATACGGACGTCCTGCCGTCCTCAGAGACTATGGCAAAGGATCCGGGCCTGCGTAAATTTATGCTGGGCATTTACCAGAAGATGGCATTGGGCCTCGTCCTGACTGCCATTGTCTCCTATGCCGTTCTTAATTCTACCTTCATGCTGGGCCTTCTCTATACGTTTGGCACCGCTCCTGATGGGCGTCCCATCCTGACGGGCTATACGCCGCTCGGCTGGATTGCCGCCTTTGCCCCCATGGGCCTGAGCTTCATTTCCGGCATGTTCATGCAAAAGCTGGACGCCGCGATTTCCGGCTTTTTCTACTGGCTGTTCGTGGTCATTATGGGCATTTCGCTGGCCTCGATCGCGTTTCTTTATACGGGTGAATCCATCGCCCGCGTCTTCATGATCACCGCCATT
The DNA here is from genome assembly GCA_039206455.1 of Asticcacaulis sp. GTDB lineage: Bacteria > Pseudomonadota > Alphaproteobacteria > Caulobacterales > Caulobacteraceae > Asticcacaulis. The sequence goes on along the minus strand of JBCEBX010000096.1, from coordinate 280 downwards.
GCCTTCGGTGGCCTGAGCCTGATCGGTTACACCACCAAGGTCAACATGACCGGCTGGCGCACCTTCCTGTATATGGGTGTTCTCGGCCTGATCGCTGCGGGTATCGCCAACATCTTCTTCCAAAGCTCGATGGTCAGCCTGATCACGGCGGTTATTGGTGTCCTGCTGTTCTCGGCCCTGATCGCCTATCAGACCCAGTCGCTGAAGATCACCTACTACGAGACCCCGAACCTGTCAGATCGTCAGATGGCCGCCCTGACCTATATCGGTGCGCTGGGCC
>JBCEBX010000095.1:1579-5390 GCA_039206455.1 Asticcacaulis sp. | reverse complement strand
CTTCCCGGCCATGGATATCCTCAAGTCCGGTACGCGTAAGGAAGACCTGCTGGTTGACCGTGCTGACCTGCAAAAGACCTATGTTCTGCGGCGTATCCTTAATCCGATGGGGGCACAGGATGCGATTGAGTTCCTGATCGATAAGCTGCGGCAGACTAAAAACAATGGCGAATTCTTCCAAAGCATGAATACATAAGAAGGGGGGTCGGTTTAACCGGCCCCGTTTTTTTACAGGATCAGGTCATGAAGGTTACGATTGATATCGAATGTACGCCGCTAGAAGCTCGCACTTTTCTGGGTCTGCCAAATGTCGAAACCCTGAATGATTTTATGGTTGATCAGATGAAGCAGCGGGTTGAGCAAAATATCAACCAGATGCAGCCGGAAGAAATACTCAAGACCTGGTCAAGTTTTGGTGTTCAGGCGCAGGATCAGTTTATGAAACTAATGCAATCGGCGGCAACCGCTGGCATGGGTGGCTTTAAAGCGCCTTAAATCAGGAACAGTGTTTCACGTGAAACAGACTATATTTGCTTTGGCATCGGCGCAGGGTCGTGCCGGTGTATCGGTCATTCGTATATCGGGTCCGCAATCTGCCGAGGTTGTAAGGCTTCTATTGGGCCGTCTGCCTAAGCCACGCTTCGCCAGCTTTGGTAAGCTTAGAGCTGGCTCGGAACTGATCGACGAAGCTCTGACGCTATTTTTTAAAGGGCCACAAAGTTTCACGGGTGAGGACTGTGCCGAATTTCATGTGCATGGTTCTTTGGCCGTATTGAATAAGCTCTATGCCGTGTTACGTGATCTTGGACTGAGGCACGCGGAGGCGGGGGAGTTTTCACGCAGGGCGTTTGAAAACGGAAAGCTTGACCTGACTCAGGCTGAAGCCATTTCCGATCTTGTTGAGGCTGAGTCTGAAGCGCAGCGTCAGCAGGCTTTGACCCAACTGGGCGGTGGTTTCAAAGCGCGGTATACTGACTGGCGCGCGCGTCTGATTGTTATACTGGCGCATATCGAAGCACTGGTGGACTTTCCGGACGAAGATATCCCTCAAAGCTTAAGTGATCGAATTACCACGGATATCGCTCAGCTAAAAAATGAAATTGCGGATGGCCTTCAGGACTCCCAGAGGGGCCGTCAAATTCGCGAAGGCTATCGTATTGCCATTATGGGTAAGCCTAATGCTGGGAAATCAAGCCTGTTTAATGCCCTGCTGCAAACGGATGCTGCCATTGTCACGCCCATTGCCGGTACGACGCGGGATGTGATTGAATCACCTATCAGGCTCGGTGCCTATACGGCCTTGATCTACGACACCGCGGGATTGCGTGAGACCACTGATCTTGTAGAATCCGAAGGTATACGCCGTGCGCGCCTAAGGGGGGAAACGGCGGATCTGCGTCTATGGGTGGTCGATAGTTCCGAGCCATTCGAAGCGGATCTTTATGACGTAACAGAAGGGGATTATCTGATTGCCAATAAGGCCGATATAGGGGTGGATGACTCCCTGCTGGATATATTCGCCGCCGCTAATGGCCTTGAGCTATTCCGTACCGATCTAATAAAGGGCACAGGCCTGGAGACGGTTGTCTCCGTATTGCAGGCGCATCTTGAGCGATCTTTGTCACTAAACACTTTTCCGGCGGCGACGCGTGAGCGTCATGTTGAACGCTTGCGTGAGGTTGACGCGGCACTTACGCGTGCGCTTCAGATAGGATTTGATACGCCGGAACTGATGGCAGAAGATTTACGCCAGGCTGTTTCCGGTTTTGATGCTTTGTTCGGACGCACAGATGTTGAGCAGGTGCTGGACCATATTTTCTCCAGCTTCTGTATTGGTAAATAGAGTGTTTCACGTGAAACACCGGCGCGGTAAAAAGCGGGGAGATTAACCCATAGGGATTCGACCGTAGGGTCTGGGTCTGCTATAGGGGCGCACACAATCCTTAAAAGGTGCCTAGCTCTATGTCCGCGTTGTTTTGGGATGTCATTGTTGTCGGTGGAGGTCATGCGGGAGCAGAGGCCGCAACGGCTTCTGCGCGCATGGGCGCTAAAACCCTTTTACTGACGCATCGTTTTGAAACCCTTGGTGAGATGTCCTGCAATCCGGCCATTGGTGGGTTAGGGAAGGGGCATCTGGTACGGGAAATAGATGCCCTTGACGGCGTAATGGGCCGTATGGCTGACATCGGCGGCATTCAGTTCAAGATGCTCAATCGTTCCAAAGGGCCAGCGGTGCGTGGCCCAAGAGCGCAGATCGACCGCAAGCGATATCGTGAAGCCATGCAGGCTGAACTGTCTCAGACGAAAAATCTGAGCATTATCGAAGCGGATATTGAAGACCTGATCCTTGAGGGTAGTCAGGTGATTGGTGTCATCGATGCCAAGGGCACGCAATATCGCTCCAAAGCAACCGTCCTGACGACCGGTACGTTCCTTAGGGGCATTATCCATATCGGTGAAAAGCGTATCGCCGCTGGCCGAATGGGAGACGAACCGGCCAATGGTTTGGGGCAAAAGCTTTATGACCTGAAGCTGGATATGGGGCGTCTGAAAACTGGCACGCCTGCACGTCTCGATGGCAAGACCATCAAATGGGACATTCTCGAATCCCAGGAAGGCGATCAGCCGCCTGTACCGTTTTCGACTCTGACCACCCGTATTGATCGGCCGCAGATTAAATGCGGCATCACCTATACGAATGCTGAAACCCATCGCATTATCAATGACCGCCTGACTGAGTCGGCTGTCTATGGTGGTTATTTGTCGGGCCGTGGACCACGCTATTGCCCGTCCATTGAAGATAAGGTTGTACGCTTTTCCGATAAGGACAGTCATCAGGTCTTTCTGGAACCCGAAGGTTATGATGATGACACGGTCTATCCGAACGGCATTTCGACCTCGGTTTCCGAAGCGACTCAAGAGGCCTTCCTCCGCACTATTCGGGGTTTGGAAGAGGTGGTCATCAAGCGTTTTGGCTATGCCATTGAATACGACTATGTTGATCCGCGTGAACTTTATCCGACATTGGAACTGAAGAAGCTTCCTGGTCTGTTTTTGGCTGGTCAGATTAATGGCACGACCGGATATGAAGAGGCGGGGGCGCAGGGGCTTATGGCGGGTCTCAATGCCGCTGCACAAGCGGGGGGTTACAGTCCGGTTATCTTGGGCCGTGATGAAGCCTATATCGGTGTGATGATTGATGATCTCGTGACCAAAGGGGTGACAGAACCCTATCGCATGTTCACCAGTCGGGCCGAGTTCCGTTTGATGCTACGGGCGGATAATGCTGATCAACGTTTGTCAGATACTGGTTTGAAATTGGGTATCCTAAGCGAAATACGCAAAACGCACTGGCTTGCCAAAAAGGAAGCGCTGGCTCAGGCGCGTCAACTAGCTCAGGAACTGAAAATTACACCGAATGAAGCCGTTGCTTATGGCATCCACGTTAATGCTGACGGCCAAAAGCGTAATATGATGCAGCTGCTATCCTATGATAGTTGCGATCGCCAAAAGCTTGAAGCCATATGGCCGCAAATCCGTGATTGGTCAGAGTCTATCTTTGAACAGGTGCATACGGATGCCATATATGCAGGCTATCTCGTGCGACAAAAAACGGAGATTGAAGCGTTTCGCAAAGATGAAAACCTGAGTCTGCCCGAAGGCATTGACTATGGCTCGATTGCCGGTCTGTCGAATGAAATACGTGAAAAACTGATACGTGTGCGTCCGGTCACGCTGGGTCAGGCCAATCGTATCGAAGGTATGACGGCGGGCGCGTTGACAACCCTGTTGCATTATGTGCGTAACCGGA
>JBCEBX010000095.1:634-1569 GCA_039206455.1 Asticcacaulis sp. | reverse complement strand
ATCAGCAGTCGCATGAGTAATCTTGATGAAACCGTCCCTATGACGGCGCAGGAAATGGCTGCACAGCTGATGTTTCACGTGAAACAGGAAGCGCTTCAGGAGCTTCATCAGTTTCACATGTTGTTGTCTGAACGCAATGAGGTGATGAATCTGGTTGGCCCAGCTACTTTGCCCTATTACTGGTCACGTCATGTCCTTGATAGCGCGCAGTTATTGAACCATGCGCCTAAGGCAAGGCGATGGGCTGATCTTGGGGCGGGGGCTGGTTTCCCCGGTGTGGTATTGGCCATACTTTTGAAACATATGGCGGATGCACAAGAGACGGCAGGCCACGTTTATCTGGTGGATTCTTTGCAGAAACGCTGTCGCTTTTTGAGCGAGATTGTGCAAAAGTTTCAGCTGCCGGCAACGGTCATCAATGAGCGGGCGGAAAAGGTTTCACTAAACGTAGATGTCGTTACCGCGCGAGCAATGGCGCCTTTGCCGAAACTGCTGGGCTATGCCGAAACCTTTTTTGCAAGAGGCGCTGAGGGCTGGTTTCTCAAGGGTGAGAACATAGAGGCCGAACTCACAGAGGCAAGCAAGCAGTGGCGATTTGAGGCGGACAGTTTTACATCCCTGAGCGATGAACGGGGACGTGTGGTACATATTCGGAGCGTGCGTCGTGTCAAATAGTTCACCTCAGATCACGAAGACCATGCCGCGCGTGCTGGCGGTTGCCAACCAGAAGGGTGGGGTGGGTAAAACCACAACGGCCATTAATCTGGGTACGGCGCTGGCGGCGGTCGGCGAGACGGTTCTGCTGATCGATATGGACCCACAGGGCAATGCCTCAACGGGACTGGGTGTGCCGAAATCGGCCCGTACTACGACCATTTATGATGTGATTGTCGATCAGAAATCTATCGACGACTCTGCCATAAAAACCTCTGTAC
>JBCEBX010000095.1:0-624 GCA_039206455.1 Asticcacaulis sp. | reverse complement strand
GTCAGGCTGACCGGCGGTCATACCGACTACGTGACGCCATCGAAAACCAGAGCCGCGAAGGCGCGGTAAATTATAGCTATATCCTCATTGATTGCCCTCCCTCACTGAATCTTCTGACCGTAAATGCCATGAGTGCCGCAGACGCGGTGCTGGTGCCCTTGCAATGTGAGTTTTTTGCACTTGAAGGCCTTAGTCAGCTTATGCGCACCATTGATCTGGTGCGCGGCAGCCTGAACCCTCAGCTTGAACTTCAGGGCATTGTCCTGACCATGTTCGACCGTCGTAACGCCCTGTCGGGACACGTGGCCAATGATGTGCGCAGTCACTTTGGCGACAAGGTATATGAGACAGTCATACCGCGTAATGTTCGGGTGTCCGAAGCCCCCTCCTTTGGTAAGCCTGCTCTGATCTATGATCTGAAATGTACCGGATCACAGGCCTATCTGAAGCTGGCACGTGAACTGGTTTCACGTGAAAAGCAGCGCCGTGAAATGCACGCTGCCTGAACATCTTCCTCACAATAAAAACGGATATAACAATGTCGGAAAAACAAAGAGGTTTGGGCCGTGGATTGTCGGCTCTTTTAGGGGACAATCAGGCCAATATCCCGGATATGCCCGAAGC
>JBCEBX010000094.1:521-5392 GCA_039206455.1 Asticcacaulis sp. | reverse complement strand
GAAAATTCTCGACCTGTTGAGAAGGTAAGTAAATGACACCGCTTTATGCTGCCAAAGCCTATGGGGCCGTTATGGGGCAAGCCTCTCCGTTAGGGGGGGCGGCACAGCCGACACAGGTCGCTTCTGATTTTTCAAAAATGCTTCAGGGCGCGATTGAACAGACCCAGAAAACGACCGCCCACGCAGAAAACATGATGTTGCAGCAATCGCAGGGCAAGGCGGAACTGATTGATGCGGTAACCGCTGTGGCCTCGGCGGAAGCCTCATTAGAAAGCGTTATTGCTATTCGTGATCAGGTGATTTCCGCCTATCAGGAAATCCTCAGGATGCCGATCTGAGTTTTCGAGAATTTGCGCGATGTGGGCGTATTTTTCTCCGCGCGTATAAAGCTCCCAGGCACCTGAAATGAAATGGTTTCCGTAACGCTGGTTCAGCTTTTCTCTGAGGTGGTGTATGGCGTCGACGGTTTCCGGTGCATGGAAAATCCATCTGGCCTGACGTTCGCTATGCACGGTTGCGCCCAGCCTCAGATCTGAAATCATTGACAGATGACAAAGGCGGCTGACCTCGGACCTGAGTTCGTTTTCACTGGCCGCCTGTACGCATTCAAGCGTCACCATTGCCCCCGTCTCAGTCGGGTAAGCATAGAGCCGGAAAACGGCACCTTCGGCGGTTTGATTGTGAATGTAATAGGGGGCGTTCAGCGCATATTCAGCCGTAAAAACATGGACGTGGAAGTCTTTGCGTACCAGCTTGGGCAAGGGCAGTTGCATATGCACAAACAGGGGCGTGGGATTGGCGCTCCAGTATATCTGTTCGCCTTGTTCTATAGCCTCAGCGGCGCGATCGGGTGTGAAAGCGGATTTGTATGCAATCATGACGCCCAAAGCGTGCAGGCGGTTTTCCAGAGACGAAAATAAAGTATGGAAACCGCCTTCGGGCAACTGGGCATGACGATTGTGATTATAGCTCCAGTCCGTGCGGGCAATGCCATAAAGCTCATCATAGACCGGCTGCGCGCTTTTAAGGGCGATCAGGGTGTTCAGGTCGGCCCCTTCGGGAATAATCCGGTTCAGGCCCATGGGGGTTGCGGCTTCGGATGAGATCAGGCTGATGTCACCGCCCAGATGCCAGCGGGCAATCGCCTTAAGACGTTCGGCCAGAGACGCAGGGTATTGCTCCAGACGCGCTTGCAGATCGGGGCCTGAAAGCGCACTCAGAGTCAGTCCATCCGTGCCGATATGAAGTACGGGGCCGCCAAAATCCGGCTGAAAATAGTTGCGGCCTTTTACAGGCTCACTCAGAGCGCCATAATGGCTCTCAAAGCGTTCAAATTTAAGTCCGTGATCCTTGAATAGCTGAACCTGAGGGTCAGGGTCATCGCGGAAATAGACCGCACCGGTGCGGATTTCGTGACCGTCAATAAGCCGACTGTGGGCAATGCCGCCTATATGATCGGTGCGTTCATGGATGCGGATGGTTTCAAAGCCTGTGTCATGGGCCTTGAGTGCAGCGGACAAACCGCTCAGGCCCCCGCCAATAATATTCAGACACGTCATTGCCCGTTATTCCACTCCGTCTGTCCTTATGCGTACAGACTAAGGCATTTTTTGTTCATATGGCTACTGGTTGAGCGACAGAAAATGCGACGGGATAAATATCGAGAGCCGATGAACGAGGATAAGAATCAAGTTAAGCCTGCATTAACCAATGGGTGGGTAAAAATTGCCCATACGTTGACGTGTTCAGCAGACGGGTACCAAGGTTATGACGGGCAATGAGGTTTTAGGGGTAGGGCGCGACGCGATCTGGCTGGTGATCCAGCTGTGTGCGCCGATCATGCTGGTCGGTCTGGTTATCGGTGTGGTGATCGGCCTGTTTCAGGCCCTGACCCAGATTCAGGAAGCGACACTGGTCTTTGCCCCCAAGATCATCGCTATCTTTGTGGCCCTGTTGCTGTTTCTGCCGATGATGGGCGTGCTGCTGTCCGGCTTTATGACGGAAATGGCCACCAAGATCGCCAGTATGTAAACCCTTGGAATCAGCGCAAGACAATGGTCATGATACCCCTTGCGCCCACACCTGATTTCGCCACTGAGGTGACATCGTTTTTTGGTTCGTCCCAGACGGTCTGGGGCGCAGGGCTGGTGTTTTTGCGGATCGGGGCGATTGCGATGCTGCTGCCCGGCATCGGCGATCAGGCCGTACCACCGCGCGTCAGGCTTTCCTTTGCCTTTCTGTTTACGCTTATCCTGCTGCCGGTCTTAAGGCCGCTGATCCCGCCATTGCCACCGACTATGGGGGCTATGGCCGGACTGGTTATCCATGAACTGGTTATCGGCCTGATGCTCGGGATGCTCATACGGGTATTTATTGCCGCTCTGGCCATTGCCGGTGAGATCGTGTCGCTTCAGACGGCCTTGTCTTTTTCCCAGACCGCCAATCCGGCACAGGCCCAGCCGGGCACAACCTTGTCGACCTTTCTGGCGCTGTTGGGGCTTGTGCTGATCTATGCCACAGGTCTACACCATCTGTTCATTATGGCCATGGCTGATTCCTACAAGATTTTCTCTATCGTCAAGCCGGTGATGGTCGGTGATGCCAGTAACCTTATGGTGCGCACCATGTCCGATACGTTCTTGCTGGCGGTGCAACTGACGACGCCGCTTCTGGTGTTCGGGCTTGTGTTCAATATTGCTGCTGGATTCATAGGCCGCATCATGCCGGCCTTTCCTATCTTCTTCGTCGCCGCCCCTTTAAGCATCCTGTTTGGCCTGAGCATTTTTGCCATGGGCCTTGGGATTACCGGCGTGGTGTTCATTGAACATTACGAAGAATTCCTCAGACTACTGGTCAGGAGTTAGACCATGGCCGAGGAGAACAAGGACGATAAAACAGAAGAGGCCTCGCCACGCAAACTTGAGCAGGCGCGGAAAAAAGGCGATGTCGGCAAATCCGCCGACCTGCCGCAGGCGCTGTCCCTGATCGGTGCCTGCGCCATTATCGCCTTTTATGGGGATATGATTACCCTGTCTCTGGCCGAGACGCTTCAGGTGTTTCTGGCCATGCCGCATCAGTTGCTGGGCAGCCTGAGGGGCGATGGCGGGCTGGCGATCACCCAGCATCTGGTGTGGAAGGTTATGCCCCTGATCGGGCTGGTCATGCTGGCGGCCATTTTGCTGGGGGTCGGAGGCAATGTGCTTCAGATCGGCTTTCTGATGGCGCCTGAACGCATCAAACCTTCGTTAAAAAAGATAAGTCCGATCAGTGGCTTTAAGCGGCTTTTTGGTGTCGATGCCTTAATTCAGTTCGGTAAGACACTGATTAAACTGATTGTGGTCGGCTTTATCGCCTGGCTGATACTGAAGGGGCGTGCAACGGATATGGCGGGCCTGACGGGGGCGTCGCCGCTTATGGTGCTACCCTATGCCCGTGACGCCTTCATGGCGCTGGCGCTGGCAGTTTGTCTGTTTTTGCTGGTCGAAGGCGGGCTTGATTATTTTCTGCAAAAATACCGCTTTATGCAGCGTCAGAAGATGTCGATGACCGAAGTGAAGGACGAATACAAGCAGACTGAAGGTGACCCGCACGTCAAGGCGCGTCTGCGCCAGATACGTATGGAAAAGTCGCGTCAGCGTATGATCGCCAATGTCCCCAAGGCGACAGTGATCATCACCAACCCGACTCACTACGCTGTGGCGCTGCGCTATGACGCCATGGATTCCCCGACACCCTTATGCGTGGCCAAGGGCGTGGATGCGCTGGCCCTGAAAATCCGTGAGGTCGCCGGTGAGCATGATGTGCCGATTGTCGAAGACCCGCCTCTGGCGCGCGCCCTTTATGCGGCGATTGATGTCGATGAATTTATCCCCGAAGCCCATTTTCAGGCGGTGGCGAAGATCATTGGCTTTGTCATGGTGCGCAAGCGACGCGGCTATTGAGATAAGCTAAGGCGGGGCATGTGTGCCAAAATGGGCTAATATGATCGGTGATTCGTTTATTAAGGGCTTAAGCTTGACCACGACACCGCAATCCACCGCGAAAACCGCTTCATTGTCTGAGCGCTTGCTGGAAATGGCCAGTCCCCTGACGCTCGGGATTATTGCCGCGGTTGTGGTAACTGCCTGCGCGGCGTTCTGGCTGGTATCCGGTGTTCTGCCTGCGGGAGTTATTATCGCCGTGCTGCTGATTGCTGTGGCGGTGGTGGTGTCATTTGGCCTGTTTGCCTTTTCGACCGATGATGGTTTTGCCGCCGACGAAATCAAGCTGCAAAATCTGGCCGATGCCCTTCTTGAACCGGCGGTGATCGCGGGCTTTGACGGTCGCATACTGGCGGCCAATACCGCCTGGCGCGATGCGGGCGGTCAGGTGCGGCGCTTACCCAAAGGTGAGGAGGCTCCGGCCCTGTTTGTCGCCTTACGCGAAGCCAAGTCGCTCGGCACGGGACGGGCGCTGGTACGTCTCGGCGGGTTTGATTTTGAGATGATCGCCTCGCGTCTTGGTGAAGATCAGGTGCTGGTGCGGGCCGCTTCCCAAGGCGTGCTGGGTAACGGGCTTCTGCTCGGCCACGAACAGGCCTCTGTTGTCGATGAAACCCCGCCGATAGAGGCCTTTCCGGCCCTGTCTGAGCCAGGACCCACGCTTTCCGCGCCTGCTTTTGAAGGCTATTCAGCACCCTTTGGACAGGCCCTGCTGAAGGGGGATGACGTTTTTGGTGCGCGCATCGTAACGGTCAATAGCGTTTTTGCGCGTCTGCTCGGTAAGTCTGAGGCCGAACTGATCGACCAGCCGTGGGGTGCCTTACTGGAGGCCACCTCACGCGAAGAAGCCCAAAGCCGTCTTGACCTCGGGAAAACCGGACCGATCGACAT
>JBCEBX010000094.1:0-511 GCA_039206455.1 Asticcacaulis sp. | reverse complement strand
ACATCAAACTTCAGAGTCATTCTGACCTGCCGCTTCAGATGTTCGTCGCTCAGGCCAATGACAGCTATATGATCTGGCTGTTTGATGTTTCCGAGCAAAAACAACTGGAGCAAAGCTTTGCACAGGTGCAGAAAATGCAGGCCATCGGGCAGTTTGCCGGTGGCGTCGCCCATGACCTGAATAACCTGCTGACCGGCCTTAAGCTGCGCGTCGAAGACCTGCTGCATAATCACCCGCTGGGTGATCCGTCCTATACGGGCCTGAATGAAATCCGTCAGATCAGCGTGCGGGCCGAAGACCTTGTGCGCAAGCTTCTGGCCTTTAGCCGCAAACAGACCGTGCGGCGCGTAAACCTTAATATCGGTGAACTGATCTCGGAATTTGAGGTGCTGCTGCGTCGCCTGATGCGCGAAGACGTCAAGCTTGAGACGGAATATGGCCGTGACCTGCCCGACATCCATGCCGACAAGGGGCAGATGGAAATGGCGGTCATGAACCTTGTGGTCAATGC
>JBCEBX010000093.1:0-5418 GCA_039206455.1 Asticcacaulis sp. | reverse complement strand
GCGAACAGATATCGGCCATTCAGTCCGCGACAAACGGTACGGTCGGAGCCATTGCCTCTATCCGCGACATCATCCATGAAATGAGCCAGTTCTCTATGGCCATCTCAGAGGCCATGACTCAGCAGGGCGCGGCAACGGACGATATCGCCCGCAACGTGCACGAAGCCTCGCAAGGGACAGACGAAGTCGCCACCCACGTCCACAGCCTGGCGGTTGCAACTCAGGAAACCGGTGAGGCCTCCTCACGCACCCTGAATACGGCTGCCCAGTTGGTGCAGCAGTCTGAAACGCTGAAATCACAGGTTCAGGCCTTTGTTAATCAGGTGCGACACGGCTAATCGCCCCTGAAAACGAAAAAACATAAACCGGCGCAGTCATCTGCGCCGGTTTTTTGTTGCACCCGTGAAATACATCCGTAAAAGCTCCGCGCTGTAAGATTGGAGTTAAACATGCCCGCACTGGAACGTCTGGTTGAACGTGTCATCCTCTCAAGCCGCTGGATACTGGTGGCCTTCTATCTCGGTCTGGCGGCGGCGCTGGCCGTCTATGCCGTGTCCTTCGCACTGAAATTCTGGAAAGTGGCCAGTCATGTCTTTGATTACGGCGAAAACCAGATGATCCTGGCCATGCTCGGTCTGATCGATGCGGCGCTGGTGGCCTCGCTGATCGTCATGGTCATGATCTCAGGCTATGAGAACTTCGTTTCCCGCTTTGACGAAGAAGAAGGCAAGGGCGACGTCAGCTTTATCGGCAAGCTTGATGCCGGCTCCCTTAAGATCAAGGTCGCCTCCTCTATTGTCGCCATCTCCTCCATCCATATGCTTCAGGTATTTCTCAACATAGAGAAATTCAGCTCCAACACCCTGATGTGGGTGGTGGTCATGCACATGGCCTTTGTGTTCTCGGCATTATTGTTAGGGGCCCTTGAGCGCATGGGCGTAAAGGTCCCCAAAGGCAAGGATGAGGATTATCCCAAGCTGTGAAATAAAAAAGCCTCCGGTAATACCGGAGGCTTTTTCTTATTCGTGATGCGTATCCTTTTGTTTCCGCTCTCCCTTTGGGATTACCTGAAACAAAAGCTTGTCAATGCGCCGCTCGTCCATGTCGATGACCTCGACCTTGAATCGACCGATACGCACATACTCCCCTTCCTTGGGGAAGCGTTCGAGCTTGTGCAGCACAAGGCCCGCCGCCGTATGATAGCCTGACCCGGGTTCGAAATCCTCGCCCAGACTTTCGGACAACTCAAAGAGATCCGCCCGTCCGTCCACCAGATAAGAGCCATCCTCGCGTTGCAGGATCATCGGCGCGGCATCGTCATGCTCTTCGTTGAAATCACCGGCAATCATCTCCAGCAGATCAGTTGGCGTCAAAACGCCTTCGATGGTGCCGAACTCATTGATGACAAAAGCGATATGCAGCTTGGAGGCCTTGAACATCTCAAGCGCCTTCAAAAGCGACGTCGTATCAGGAATATAGATCGGGGAAACCACCAGCGCCTCAAGATTAAGCGCCTCGCCGCTCAGCAGCACATCGGCCACATCGCGTTTATGCAGAATACCGATCGGGTCTTCCATATCCTGCCCGCGCGCCACGACAATGCGTGAATAGGGACAGTTACGGATATCCTGCGCCAGCGCTTCTTTTTCGTCCTCAAGCGATATCCAGTACACCTCAGGGCGTGGTGTCATGGCCACCCGCACAGGACGGTCGCCCAGACGCATCACTTCGGTCATCATTGCCTGTTCTTCAGGCTCGATCAGGCCTGCGCCCATACCTTCGGCCAGAGCGCTTTCGACCTCTTCCTTGGTAATGGTTTCGCCCTTTTCGTCCTTGATGCCCAAAAGCTTGAGCACCAGCATGGTCGATGAGGTCAGAAGTGTCACAAACGGCCCCATGGCCAGCGCCATAAACGACAGAGGCCGCGACACAATACCGGCTATGGTTTCAGGGAACATCAGCGCCAGACGCTTGGGCACCAGTTCGCCAACAATCAGCGACAGATAGGTAATCAGCACAACAACGATACCGGTGGCAATGCCCTGAGAATAAGGGGCCAGCGCGGGCACATTGGCTTCGATAATAAGATCAAGCTCGCCCGCAATGGTCGCCTGACCATAGGCACCGGCCAGAATACCGATAAGCGTAATCCCCACCTGAACCGCAGACAGGAAGCGCGTCGGATCGTTAGACAGTTTAAGGGCCTGCGCCGCCCCCTTATCGCCTTTTTCAGCACGGCTTTGTAATTTAGGCCGCCGTGAGGATACCACCGCCAGTTCAGACATGGCAAAAATGCCGTTTAGCACCACCAGCAGCAGCACAACAGCACAGGCAAAAAGTAACATTGAAGGAAAAATCCGGAACGAAGCCTCATGCGGCTCCGTCTGGAAATCTAACGTCTAATATTAAGCGAGGCAATCATTTCATTGCGCCCCATCCTCGGAAACCGGTTTAAATTCTGCGTGATCAGGCACACGATAACGCATCATGACCGCAGGCATAACCAGCGCATCGCCGGAATTAGCTGTACCTATATGAATTTCAATCGGACTTTCGCGTTCAAAACCCAGCGTCTGATAAAAACCTTCAGCGTTCAGACCTGAGTAGCAGACAAATTCATGCGCCCCTGCGGCCCTTGCCTCTTTCAGGCAATGATCAAATAAGCGCCGTCCCAGCCCGTAACCGGCATAGTCAGGATGGGTGGCAAAATGGCGGATATGCGCAGTGCCTGCGGTTGGCTTATCTGTTCCCGGTGCCAGGAAACTATATCCGCCACAGGCCGCAATCTGCCCGTCCATATCCGCCAGTACATAATAGGTGCCGCTGGTCAGGAGCGTTGGCTCAATCTGCGTCAGAAATGGCATGATCTGGTCGATCAGGTCAGAACCATAGGCATGGCTCAGGCCCTCCTCGAAGGCGAATCCGAGCGTTTCTTCTATGCTTTCGCGGTCTTCGGGACGGGCAACGCTCAGGGCAAGGGTTTCGACATAATCAAGCTCATCGCCCTTATCGGCACCGAACAGCACCTGCTCTTCCCACGGCCAGGCCCCCTTCCAGTTTTTCTGCAAGCAGACCGAATGCGCCCAGAAATCCTGTGCCAGAGGCGAAAACCGTCCGGCCCGCCAATGCGGCATCCATGTCGCCGTCAGCGCCACCGCCGCCTGCTCGTTCTCTATCGTTTCCGAACAGAAAATACAGCTATAGGGCTCAGGTGGCATGGGGATATCGTCGTCGTCATCATCGGTCATAAACGGGTCTCGGTAGTGCGAACCTAATCGGAATCAAAGCTGTATAAGTGCCCGCCCGGTTCGGCAAGCTGAAACGCCACCTCACAGCGCAGGCAGTTGCCAGTCAATGGGTTGAAGCCCCTTATCCGTCAAAAAGGCATTAGCCTGAGAAAAATGCCGGCACCCTAAAAACCCGTTGTGCGCCGAAAGCGGCGACGGGTGTGCCGCCTTCAGCACCAGATGACGGCTATGGTCGACAAAGGCCGCCTTTTTCTGCGCATAGGCCCCCCAGAGCATAAATACCACCGGCGTTTCACGTTCATTGACCCTTGCAATCACCGCATCAGTAAACTGTTCCCAGCCGCGTTTCTGATGCGATGCCGCCAGACCGGCCTCAACCGTCAGCACACTGTTAAGCAGCAGCACACCCTGCCTCGCCCAGTGCTCCAGAAATCCGTGACGTGCGGGTTCAATCCCGAGGTCCGCCTTCAGTTCCTTATATATATTGACCAGAGACGGCGGGGTGCGCACATTGGGGCGCACGCTGAAACACAGGCCATGCGCCTGCCCCGGCCCGTGATAGGGGTCCTGCCCCAGTATCACCACCCTCACCTGATCCAGCGGCGTCAGATTAAGGGCGTTGAAATATTCCGCCCCCTTGGGAAAGATGACCTTGCCCACCGCCTTTTCAGCCTGAAGAAATGCCTTCAGCTTTGCCATATAGGGCGCGGAAAACTCAGGCGACAAGGCGGCTTTCCAGCTATCCTCAAGCGCAATATTGGCGTCAGACATGTTCATCCACCTGATACGAAAACGTGTCATAAAGAAATGACTCTGGCGCCAAGGTCAAGCTTGGCAGCCTATTGAATCCTTATGCGCAACGGATTTTGCTACTGAACACGTATCACGACACATTGATAACGGTTCTCAGCCGTGTCATGCTCCTTATCGATTTTCAGATTTTTTGTATTCAGGGATTCTTCAATGCGTAAAACACTTTCGCTTCTGGCCTTAACCGGCCTTGTCACTGCCGTTCCGGCGCTTGCGCACAACCACACCGAATCCGGCGCAGGCACTCTCAAGGGTAATGACGGCAGTGTTCTGGGCACCGTCACCGCTCAGGCGGCCCCCAAAGGCGTTCTGCTGCGCGTGGACGTGAAGGGCCTTACCCCCGGCTGGCACGGCATACATTTCCATGCCAAAGGCGATTGTGGCGATGAAAAATTCCTCAATTCCGGTGCGCACGTCCATCATCACGATATCGACAAGGCCGTACATGGCCTCCTGAACCCTGACGCCAATGATTCCGGCGACCTGCCCAATATCTATGTTCACGCTGACGGCACGGCTCAGGTCGAGCTGTTCTCAACCTTTGTGACCTATGATCCGGTTGAGGGCGACAGCCGTCCGGCCCTCAAGGATGCGGATGGCTCGGCGCTGGTCATTCACGCCAGCCCTGACGACCACACCACCCAACCCATCGGCGGTGCCGGCGCACGTGTGGCCTGTGCGGTGATACCGTAAAACACGCCTTTAAGGATGTGCCAAAGGTGCGACAGAATATCCTGCGCACCCTCCCCTTGTGTGGTGTAAAAATCACACCATATCGGTGTCAGAGGCGGTCGCTTAGTTCAAAAAGGGCCGCCTTATATTCCTTCCGCCGACATGGGGAGCCACATTATGAATCCTGAAAAATACACCGAAAAGACACAAAAAACGATCCAGAGCGCGCAGGCGATTGCCCAAAGCCGCAATCACCAGTACCTGACGCCGCTCCATATCCTCAAAGCCCTCACCGAAGACCGCGACGCCATTGCCCGCCACCTCATTGAGCGCGCCGGTGGCCGCACCGAGGCTTTTACCGGTGCCGTCGATACAGCCCTTAGCAAGCTGCCGTCCGTTCAGGGCGAGGGTCAGCAGCTCTATATGCACAACGACACCGCCAGGCTGTTCACCGAAGCTGAGAACGAAGCCAACAAACAGGGCGATGCCTTTGTTACGGCTGATCGCCTGCTGGTGGCAGCGCTCAACAATACCGAAGGAGCCAATATGCTTAAGGCTGCCGGTATTTCTTTGGGCAAACTCAAAGAAGCGCAAACCGAATTCCGTAAGGGCAAACCGGCCAATTCATCAAATGCCGAATCCGGTTTTGATGCCCTGAACAAATATGCCCGCGACCTCACTCAGGACG
>JBCEBX010000092.1:0-5442 GCA_039206455.1 Asticcacaulis sp. | reverse complement strand
GCTTGTCCATCTTGTTGACGAACACGATGCGCGGCACGTTGTACTTGTCGGCCTGACGCCAGACGGTTTCGGTTTGCGGTTCAACACCGGCATTGCCGTCGAGAACGGTAACCGCGCCATCGAGCACGCGAAGCGAACGCTCCACTTCGATGGTGAAGTCCACGTGACCCGGAGTGTCGATGATGTTCAGGCGCTTTTCTTTCCAGAAAGCGGTCGTCGCAGCAGAGGTAATGGTAATACCACGCTCCTGCTCCTGATCCATCCAGTCCATGGTCGAGGCCCCGTCGTGAGTCTCGCCCATCTTGTGGTTTTTACCGGTGTAGAAGAGGATACGTTCCGTGGTCGTGGTCTTACCGGCGTCGATGTGCGCCATGATACCAAAGTTACGGTAGTCCTCGATTTTATGACTGCGGGGCATGTTGGGCCTCAGTTCAGAAAAGGGATTATTTAAAAAGCAGACGCGGGCAGGCTCTTAATATGCTAAGAACCGCCCGCGCGTTAAAGCCGTTCTGCGACAGGGCTGTGACAGCCCCGCCCACAAAGACCCTACCAGCGATAGTGTGCGAAGGCGCGGTTGGCTTCAGCCATCTTGTGCGTATCTTCACGCTTCTTGACGGCGGTGCCGCGGTTGTTGGACGCATCCAGCAACTCACCAGCCAGCTTTTCCGTCATGGTGTTCTCACCACGCTTGCGCGCAGCGTTTACCAGCCAGCGGATAGCCAGGGCCTTACGACGATCAGGGCGGACTTCGACCGGAACCTGATAGGTCGCACCACCGACGCGACGCGAACGCACTTCGATAGCCGGAGACACGTTGTCCAGAGCGGCATGGAAGGTTTCGATCGCGGTGGCGTCTTTTTTCTTGGCTTCGAGGATGTCGAAAGCGCCATAGATGATGTTTTCGGCAACAGCCTTTTTGCCTTCGTACATCACATAGTTCATGAACTTGGTGACAGTCAGATCACCAAACTTGGGATCAGGAAGGACTTCGCGCTTCTCGGCGCGGTGACGGCGTGACATATCGCGCTCTCCTTATTTCGGGCGCTTCGCACCGTAGTGCGAACGACGTTGCTTACGGTTCTTGACGCCTTGGGTATCAAGGACGCCGCGCAGGATGTGGTAACGCACACCGGGAAGGTCCTTTACGCGGCCGCCGCGGATCAGAACAACGGAGTGTTCCTGAAGGTTGTGGCCTTCACCGGGGATGTAGCACACCGATTCGATACCGGTCGTCAGGCGAACCTTGGCAACCTTACGAAGCGCCGAGTTAGGCTTCTTCGGGGTCGTGGTGTAAACGCGCGTGCAAACGCCGCGACGTTGTGGACAGCCCTTCAGGGCAGGAACCTTGTTGCGAACCGGCTTCGGCTTGCGGGGCTTACGGATAAGCTGGTTGATAGTGGGCATCGAAACGATGACTTTCTCTATATGATGGAAACCTGTGCCGTTTGGCCGGAGGGTTTCGGTTGAAATTTTAAAGAAGCCCGCTTAACGACAAACACAAAAGCCGCAACCCGCGCTTTGGGGGTTACGGCGGGCACTCAGGCCCTTGTATAGATCGTCAGGGGGAAGAACCTTACGGCCCGCCTCCAAAAAAGATTGTGCGGCTATATAGGAACCTCTCCCCCCCGTCAAGCAATGCCATCAGACGATCTTATTGAATAATGCACATGCCCAGCCGCTACAGCCTCCCTCCTCCCTGCGTTGCGGGAGGTGCCAAGCGAAGCGAGGCGGAGGGGTATCCCCCCCCAGCCGTCTGCGTTTCCTCTGATGTATTATTCAGGTGTCTTCACCCGTGGATGATCGGAATTGCTTTTGGAATAACGGTCATTATCAATGCCCTCGCCTTCCTTGGCGGGCGGCTCCTGGCGGTCGTCCTTCACCGGCACCTCTCTCACGGGCCCGCCCTGACCGGTCTTGTCTGCACGATCTGCAGCCTTTTCCTCAGCCGTAGGCGCAACCCGATCACTTTTAAGCGGCACATCCCTTACGGGGCCGGCATCACCTGATGCCTCAGGTTTTTTAGCCTCTGCCTCAGGACGATCCGCCTTCAACGGAACCTCTCTTACCGGGCCAGCACCATTTTCCTTATCAACCATGTTTATGCCTCCTCGGGCGCCGGACGCTCAGGCGGCCCCTTTTTGTTTACATCCTGCGGTAAAGGTTCCTGATCATGCACCGGCTTCGGCGGACGGGAACGGGCAAACTGGGCCTCGATATTCCCGCGATCGCCGCCATCTCCACGGCGTTCAGGGCGGTTGCGTTCCTGTGTCGGGGTATTGCTACCTTTTTTCGGCATCTTCACGCTCCATTGATTCAAGACAAAAAAAATGACCGGCCCGGATTGCTTTGCACGGCAGCCCGAACCGGTCTTTTGCTTTTCAACACCATCACCAAATCAATGATCTGGCACCAAACGCTTTAGCGCTTGTTACAATTCCCTTCTGAGGATTTGCTGCATGTTTAAAAGCAAAGGCTTTTCTCATGACAATTTCAGTATGCCCCACCTCACATCAAAAGCCGCTAGGTCTTAAGTGAGAGCAATCTAAGGAAAGCGTTAATTCGCTTTATTGGCAAATCTTATGCGGCCGTTACATTTAACGGATCGCTATATCCGGAGACGCCCGCCTTGCAGATTTACCCCGCACAAAAGCTTTAAGCTTTTGCCTGAAACCCAAAGGTGGTGACGGAGGCAATGGGGCTGTACGCTCAATGCCCGCGGCCTGATAATAGGCGTCAATCAGCCCATTCTGCTCAAGCAGGTGCCGCTCCTGCGTATAAAAAGCAAAGTGCGCCGCAACCACATCCCCGACAATGCGCCCGCACCGCCCGACAAGTGTGGGCAGTACCGCCGACAGCCATTCCTCGTCATCCACTCCGGACGGACAGAAACGTGCCCCCAACTTAGCGACATCCTCACCAAAGAAACCGATCACATTAATCGAATACCGCGACAGGGACACATCATGCGCCCCGACCCTGAAAGCCGCCAGATTATCATTACCCAGATAGTCGAGAAACACCTGATGCAGACGCGCTGCAAATGTTGGGCTCCTCCAGCCATACGGGCAACTGGCCTGAGCACTAAGTTCATTGTCTATGGTTACACGGCTATGATATTTCAGTAGCCAGCTGCACAGGGCGTTATTAACGACTAAGGGCGACCACCACAAATAACGTGACCGATCAGGCAAGGCGGCCTCATAGAGGCTGCGACCAAGGCCAGCCTCCATCCACACGACATCATCATCGATCTTGATGTAGAAACTGTCGGGAGCGTCACAGTATTTATAGAAGCTGTTTACCGACTTGTTAGTGCCATCAACACCTTCAATCGTCAGGACGCGCACCTTGTCGTGTTTCGCCGCCAGTTCGTGAATATAGGCACGATCCTCAGCCTTTCGGCAATTGTCCCACAGCACCCACTCACTGATGCTGTCGTCCTTCAGAATATACGCCTTCAGTATCTCCAGATACAGCTTCCGACCGGCTGGCGTAACGGCGACTATACGGTGCATCTTACCCCCAAACTTACAACCCCGCTCCTATGTCAACCGTTTATGGCATTGGATAGGCAGGATAGTGAAAATATAAAGCCCCTTGCCGAGCCCTGTAACATCCTTTAGTTTCAGCCCCGTTCACCGGAGTGTCCGCAGGCTTATGCGGGCTGAGACTGGGCGTTTAGACGCTTCGCCCTAAAACCGTCGAACCTGATCCGGGTCATGCCGGCGAAGGGAGTGGAGTTCAGGCCTGATCTGCGCATAAAATCCGCATTCGGGAACCCAAAGCCATACAACCTACGCTCATGATCCTTTTGCACCGCAGGAGGAAATCCATGAACGCACCTGTTAAAAACCTTAAGCCCATTAAGGTCGAATCCTCGCCGTTTCCCGGCTCGAAAAAAGTCTACGAAAGCGGCACCCTGTTCCCTGACATCCGCGTCCCCTTTCGCGAAGTCACCCTCACCGACCCGCTTGAGCCGCCCGTAAGCCTCTATGACACCACCGGCCCCTACACCGAAGAGGGCTTCGTCCCTCAAATCGACAAGGGCCTGCCGCGTGTTCGCGAAAAGCTGATCCTTGATCGCGGCGATGTCGAATATATCGAAGCCCGCCCCGTCAAACCCGAAGACAACGGCAATGTCTCCGCCGACCGTCTGGCGCCTGAATTTCCAAACCTGCCAAAGGTTATGCGCGGCAAGGCTGGTCGTCCGGTCACCCAGCTCGAATATGCCCGCGCAGGCATCATCACCGCAGAGATGGAATATATCGCCATCCGCGAGAACATGCGCCGCAAACAGGAGGCTCAGGTCATCCGCGACGGCGAAGACTTCGGTGCCGAAATCCCCGACTTCATCACCCCTGAATTTGTCCGCGACGAAATCGCCCGTGGCCGCGCCGTCATTCCGGCCAATATCAACCATGCCGAAGTCGAGCCGATGATCATTGGCCGCAACTTCCTCGTCAAGATCAATGCCAATATCGGCAACTCCGCCGTCACCTCGTCGATGGAAGAAGAGGTCGACAAGATGGTCTGGGCCATCCGCTGGGGCGCGGATAATGTCATGGATCTTTCGACCGGCCGCAACATCCACAATATCCGCGAATGGATTCTGCGCAATTCGCCGAACCCCATCGGCACCGTGCCGATCTATCAGGCCCTTGAGAAGGTCAACGGTGTCGCCGAAGATCTGACGTGGGAAATCTACCGCGACACCCTGATCGAACAGGCCCAGCAGGGCGTCGATTACTTCACCATCCACGCAGGCGTGCGCCTGGCCTATGTCCACCTGACCGCCAAACGCGTCACCGGCATCGTCAGCAGAGGCGGCTCGATCATGGCCAAGTGGTGTCTGGCCCACCACAAGGAAAACTTCCTCTATACGCACTTCGATGAAATCTGCGACATCATGCGCGCTTATGACGTCACCTTCTCGCTCGGTGACGGTCTGCGCCCCGGCTCGATTGCCGACGCCAATGACGCCGCCCAGTTTGCCGAACTCGATACCCTTGGCGAACTGACGCACATCGCCTGGGCCAAGGGCTGTCAGGTGATGATCGAAGGCCCGGGCCACGTGCCGATGCACAAGATCAAGGCCAATATGGACAAACAGCTTAAGGTCTGCGGCGAAGCCCCCTTCTATACCTTAGGCCCGCTGACGACCGACGTTGCCCCCGGCTATGACCACATTACCTCAGGTATCGGCGCGGCCATGATCGGCTGGTTCGGCACCGCCATGCTGTGCTACGTCACCCCCAAGGAACATCTGGGCCTGCCCGACCGTAACGACGTGAAAACCGGTGTGATTACCTACAAGATCGCCGCCCACGCCGCCGACCTCGCCAAGGGCCACCCCGCCGCCCGTATCTGGGATGACGCCCTGTCTCGCGCCCGTTTCGACTTCCGCTGGGAGGATCAGTTCAACCTTGGCCTCGATCCTGACAC
>JBCEBX010000091.1:2833-5480 GCA_039206455.1 Asticcacaulis sp. | reverse complement strand
GGGAGTCGTAGGTCGCCAGTGTCAGCGCCTGATCGCGGTGGAGATCTGCGGCGATTTTGGCGTGCAGGGCTTTTAACATGGTCGAGCGAATTATCGTCGATAAGGCAATGCCTACAACCGACCCGCAAAAGGCCACCCAGACGCAGTCGAGAAAGCTCTCACGATCGAAATGCCAGGCGGCGCTTAAGAACCCCGTAATGGTGATAAGCGAAGCGAGCAGGGAGACCTTGAGGCGTACAGCCGTGAGGGCAAGGGCAGGTAATAACAGCAGCAGGTACATCAGCTTGACAGGCCGATATTCCATGAAAATGTCCAGAATACCGTTGAATACCAATAGTGTGCTGCAAATATAACCTGTCAGCTCAAGGCGGAACATCGACGCTTTCTGCCGGTTATAGAGCCAGAATCCGATCAGGGTCAGAAGCGTGAAAAGCGATAAGGCGGGAATGTAACCGGGATCACCCGCGACGCGGTAAAACAGCGTGTTGACGGTAAAGAATGCAATAGCAAACAGAAGGAACCGGTTAAAGTTAGCCCGCAATATGAGGGACAGGTCATGTTCTGCCGACGGCTCAGGCGTATCCGAAGCGAAAAGATTGGCTAAGGTAACTTTTAACATGACCGGAGAAGGCCTTCTTACGCTACTGGGATGCGGCCTATACGGCGGGTGGGCAGATTTTATACAAGCGAATAATAACATTTACCTAAGAGGTATTCGAAGCCAGCCCTATGGCGGTACAGCTTCTGATATGACAATTTTATTCGGGCGGCGCTAACATCGTAAAAATATACCTTATGGGGTTTGCAAAGGCGGGCCATACGATGCTGGAGAGCTATGACATAGTGCTGCGTCTTCTCGCGGCGACAGCCATTGGCATGATAATAGGCCTTGATCGCGATGCGCGGGCCCGACCGGCAGGCATGAGAACCATGGGCCTTGTGGCGTTGGGGGCAGCCATGATTTCTGTCACAGCGACACACGTGACCTTGTTGCAGAATGAGCCGGACGCCACCAGCCGCACAATACAGGGCGTTATACAGGGCGTTATGGCCGGTATAGGCTTTCTGGGGGCCGGAGCCTTGCTAAAGCACGAGGCCACTTCCGAGATTTCGGGCATGACCACGGCGGCGGCCATCTGGGCGACGGCGGCCCTGGGTATTACCGCCGGTCTGGCCCTGTGGTCGGTTTTCTTTACCGGTGCAGCGGTCACCCTGCTGTTGCTGGTGCTTGCCCATCCCATTGAAATACGTGTCGAGCGATGGGGCGAAAAACGCAAAAAACAACTGCCGGAGCCTTCGGAGGCTGAGGATCGGTGAGGACTCCGGCCTTTGAGTGGGAAGTGGCTTCAGGCGCTTGTCATGACGGGGCTATCAGGCGCTACATAGGGAGAGTGTTGACTTAGAAATGCCCTGTGATCCGGCATTTGCACCGCCGTATTTGAAATAATCGCCCGCATACGTGTCAGACGTGAACGCAGATCATCGGCATCAATATTATTAGCAATAATACTGTAGCTTTCAGGCAGGACGTTCTGACCGGTAAAAATCGAATGCCAGCTATCGTTGCCGAACAGATCCGCAATTTCATTCTGGACCCAGCCGCGATGGCGATAGGCGTCGATTTTTTCCTTTA
Source organism: Asticcacaulis sp. (assembly GCA_039206455.1). Lineage (GTDB taxonomy): Bacteria > Pseudomonadota > Alphaproteobacteria > Caulobacterales > Caulobacteraceae > Asticcacaulis. Next base: position 3,847 of record JBCEBX010000091.1, on the reverse strand, counting down.
GTGTATCGGGTACGGCCATCTGGCGGACGTCCTTCCAGTAGGCGGTGTCCTCGCGGTCGGTTTCCGTATAGTGCAGGATAAGGAAATCACGGGTTTCTTCGTACATTTTCTGCATCATGCGATTATATATATCGCTGGAGATACGGTCGGCGCGAGAGCGCGGGAACAGGCTAATAAAGCGCATGATCGCTGTCTGGATGAAATAGATGGTGGTGGATTCCAGAGGCTCAACGAAGCCGCCCGCCAGACCAATGGCCACACAGTTGCGGTTCCAACTCAGTTTACGTCGGCCGGGCTGGAAACGGATCAGGAAGGGATCACGCGTTACCTTGCCATCCAGATTATTCATCAGCACATCCAGCGCTTCCTGATCGCTGGTGTAGCGGTCGCAATAGACGTGACCGGTGCCAACGCGGCTCTGAAGCGGGATTCGCCATTGCCAGCCGGCGTCATGGGCGGTGGCACGGGTATAGGGGGTGAGGGGGCCGTTATCTTCGCAATTTGCCGCCCAGGCCTTGTTATTAAACAACCAGGGTGACCAGTCTTCAAAGCCGGTCTTGAGTGCGCCTTCTGAAACGATGGCGCGGAAACCAGAGCAGTCGACAAAGAAATCACCCTCAATGACGCGTCCGTCATTCAAGGTCACGGACGCAACATCACCGCTTTCCGCCTCAAGGTTGACGCCGGTAATAAGGGCTTCGATCCGCGTTACGCCCCGCTTCTCGGAATATTTTCGCAGATATTTAGCATAGAGTGAGGCTTCGAAATGGATAGCATACGAATAGGTGGAAAAAATAGAATTACTCGGCACATTAGTCGGGCGCGTAAATTTGTTCAGATAGGCGGCTTGCGTTACCAGACAATGATCCATAAGCGCCGCCTTATCGCCCATAAGGCGCAGGCGATTCCAGTAATGGTGGAAGTCGAGGAAATCTATAGGCCGCCCAATGGCACCGAAGGGGTGGAAGTACCGGTTACCTTTTGAACCCCAGTTAACGAAATCGACCCCCAGTT
>JBCEBX010000091.1:0-2823 GCA_039206455.1 Asticcacaulis sp. | reverse complement strand
GTTTGTAGGTGCCGTTCGTGGCCGATAGAATTTCGTCCTCGTCGATACCCAAAATGGCATGAAACTGTCGAATGCTGGGCACGGTGGCTTCGCCAACGCCGATAGTGCCAATGGCTTCCGATTCAATCAGGGTAATCTGAATGCCAGACTTATCAAAGGCCTGTGCCATGGCCGCGGCGGTCATCCAGCCTGAGGTGCCGCCGCCGACTATGACCACGGATTTAATAGAGGTGCCCGATAGCTGTGCGCTGTTCATAGCGATATTCCACTCTGCATATATATAAAGGCAAAGGCCCTGTTTCGGTGATTGAAACAGGGCCTCCGCATCAGATCAAGCGATATAAATCTGAAGCTGCTGGCCTAGAACTGACCACGCAGCACCAGCGCCACGCGGCGATCCGTTTCAACCCACGAATAGTTCGCGATTGAGCCGGGGTAGCCAATCTGGGTCGTGATGCGTTCACGGCCAAGGTTTGTGACCTGAATGCCGACCTTGAACTTAGGCGTCACCCTGTAGAGAAGGGAGGCGTCGATCTGGCCGTAATCGTTCATCCACACAGGCGAATTGCTGTTGGCGGCACTGGTGGTCATCAGATAGCGCTCACGCCAGTTATAGGCGACGCGGGCTTCGATGCCGTATTTTTCGTACATACCGGCAATATTGTAGGAAGTCCGTGACAGGCCTTCGATAGGCAGGTCGGTAGCGCTGGCATTGGTGACAACGTTCGGGTCATTGATATTGGTGACCGGATTGGCCCCGCCGTCAGACTTACCGTAGGTATAGTTGGCCTGAACGCCGTATCCGCTCAGCCAGCCGGGAAGCTGGTCGAAGAACTGGGCATAGGCCAGTTCAAAGCCCTGAATCTTACCCTTTTCGCCGTTACGAACGCGCAGAACGTTGAATTCAGCCGTATTGGCACCAATTGTGTAGCTGGTAGGTTCCGTGGCCGAATAGAAGTAGTTTTTCACATCCTTATGGAACACAGCCAGTGTAACTGAGCCGGTCGGTGAGAAGTAATATTCAGCCGTTACGTCAAACTGCGTGGCCTCAAGCGGCTTCAGATCGGGATTGCCGCCGCGACCATCAAAACCGGTGACGGAGAAAAGGCGATCTTCCATGAGTTGCTGGCCATCGTCGCCAAGAACAGGATCGCCATTTTCATCGACCACACCAAACGGACTGGTAGTCGTGCCGATCTCAAGGAAAGTGTAGCCCTGAAGGTCAGCCAGCAGGGGCCTTACAATCGCCTTTGAGACGGCAAAGCGGAATTGCAAGCCGTTGTCATAGCGCATACGCAGGTTCAGGCTCGGCAGGACGTCGGTATATTCACCGGTTGAAGTGCCCAGTTCGGTTTTAGAACCAGTGGCAAGTGCGCTGGCAAATGCGATTCGGGCCAGCATCGCCGGATCCGTTTGATCGGGATGAATCGGACGATCAAGGCTGCCACGGCCCGGTGTAGCAAAGAAACTTTTGCCATTGTCGGTTTCGGTTTTAACGACCCGAATACCAATATTCCCGTCAATACCTTCTGACCCGAGAACATTCGTATCAAACCCAAAGCGTGTAACGGCATAGGCGGCCAGCGTTTTTTCCTGCTGGATGTTTACGCCCGCTTGCGGGTTATCGGCGCGACCTGGATCGATATTTTCGTAGTCACCGTTGAAGGGCACAAAACCGCCACCTGGGCAAACATTAGGGGTTCCGCACCAACCAAAATCAGCGGCAGCGCCTGAAAGAAGCGCACCGGCATTCGGGCTGGAAAGGAAGGCCCGTGTGGGCATCCAGGCCGAACCAAAGGATGGCGTGAACGAACCGTGCATAAAGTCATTCAGGCTGTAATATTCAGTGCCGCCAACAAGGCTGCCATCTGAAGTGGAGCCTGCTCCGGTATATTCGCCGGCACCATCATTGGTGATGTTGAAGTCATCACCCCATGCGCCACGTGCCGATACAGGGTTCCAGTTCCAGCCGGTTTCGCGGGTGGTGGCATCCTTTTTGGCATAGCGTATGCCGCCCTTAACAGAGCGTACCCAGCTTGAATCGAAGTCGTAATTGGCATCGAAGCGGGCAGAGGTCTGAGTGGCTTCACTATCTTCGTAGTGATCCATGGCCGCTTGCCATGCCTGATTTGCCGCGACATCAAAGGCACCGACATTGGTAAATTCAACCGATGGGACATCGCCGGTAAGATCGAAGGTCGATGTCAGGGACTGGCTGCTTGTAATGTTGGCGGTAAGAGAGGCCGTTTTCTGGGTGGATTTGACGTGCTGCAGGTCAGCTGTCAGGGTCAGACGGTCGTTCGGATAGAAGCGAACATTAAAGGCGACATCGCTGGTCTTCTTTTTGTCCTCACCGTATCGACCAATGAATAACGGGCTGTTTGTAAAGGTGCCTTTTTCCCAGATGCCTTGAGTGCCGCCGGAATACTCGTAACCGGCTTCAGGCGCACCGCCGTTTGGCAGCGAGAACTGGAAGGTATTTTCGAAGCTGGTCGGCGTCGCTTCGGTGGTAATGCCCTGAAGGACGAATTCCCATTGGTCATTTGGACGCCATTGGATCGCACCGGCCCAGGCTTCGCGCTTTTGTTCCCACTCAAGGGATTTATAGGCTACCACGTCAGGGATCAGCACCGAGCGCGTGCCAACAGTCCCCTGGATCATCTTGCTGGTAGTAAATGAATCCGAGCGCGTGCCCTGCTCGTTCATCGAATAGTTCAGCAACAGGCCGACTTCGCCGATACCGGTTTCCCAACGGTCAGCAAAGGTCGCCGAATAGGTGCTGTAACGCTTCTGGCGCAGATCGCCATAGGTCGAATCGAAAGA
>JBCEBX010000090.1:0-5480 GCA_039206455.1 Asticcacaulis sp. | reverse complement strand
CCCTTGCCGCGAATATCCTCGATGATATCCGGGAAGGCGGCTTTCAGGCCCTGAAGCTGCTGGCGCAGGAAGCCTGAGACTTCGTTGACATGATCAAGCGCTTCGGGCTTCGAGAGTTCGCTATAGGCGGTTAGGCCCACAGCCATAGCCAGCGGGTTGCCGCCAAAGGTTGAGCCGTGCGTGCCGGGGATCATGCCTGCTGACGCGGCTTCGGTAGCCAGACAGGCCCCGATAGGGAAGCCGCCGCCCAATGCCTTGGCCGTGGTCAGGACGTCAGGCTGCACTGAGGTCCACTGATAGGCCCACAGCTTGCCTGTCCGGCCAACGCCACACTGGATTTCGTCGAACATCAGCAACAGGCCGTTCTGATTGCAAAGATCGCGCAGGAACTGAAGCTCAGTTTCGCTGAGTGCCCGTGCGCCGCCTTCACCCTGTACCGGTTCCACCAGAATGGCGGCAGCGGTCGGAGCCGAGGCAGCGGCCTTGATGGCCGCAGGGTCATCAAGTGACAGATGCACATAGCCCGGCAGCTTTGGGCCAAAGCCGGTGAGATAGGCGTCATTACCACCGGCATTAACGGCGGCATAGGAGCGTCCGTGGAACGCGCCTTCGAAGGTGATGACGTCGATACGTTCGGGCCGGCCCTTGTCGGCATGGTACTTACGCGCCAGTTTCAGGGCGCACTCAATGGCTTCGGTGCCGGAATTGGTGAAAAATACCTTGTCGGCAAACGAATCCGCACACAGGCGGTTGGCCAGTTCTTCCTGTTCGGGAATCCGGTAAATGTTCGACACATGCCAGACTTTTTCGGCCTGCGCCTTCACCGCCTCGATCAGCTTCGGGTGGCAATGCCCCAGACCATTGGTGGCAATACCCTGCACCAGATCGACAAATACGCGCCCGTCGCGGGCGTGAAGTCGCACCCCTTCACCGCGTTCGACCTCTAAGGGTGCGCGGTTATAAACCCCGAACAGATGGCTTTGCGCCTGATCGCTGGGTTGGGAGGTGGTCATGGTGAAGTGTTCCCTTAAAAGAATTATCCCTCCCGCCCTGTTCAGGCCGGAGGGATAGATTGCAGAAGGCGGTTCTTTTGGGGATAAATCGCCCCAAAGTCAAGATTCCATTATGGCTTCGGTGGCTGGCTGTAGTCGTAGCCGGCGACCTCTATGCCGTCGGCCTTGAGCATGTTTTGTACACTGTCGGGGCCGCTGAGGTGACCTGCGCCGACGACGATGAACTGCGTGCCTGAGCCTTCAAGTATGGTCTTGATGGCGCCGATCCAGTTGCGGTTGCGTTTGACCATCAAAGAGTCATAGATGGCGGGTGTTTTTTCCTTCATTTCCTGCACCAGCAGCCCCTCAAGGGCGGCGTCATCACCGATCAGCCAGGCCTCAACCAGTTCCGCAATAATGTCCTGACTGTAGGCTTCTTCGGAGACGGTCATCCACAGATATTCTGACTGCGCCTCAGGCGGGGCATTGGCGAAGGACAGGAACTGATCTTCCATACTTTCAAGGCCTTTGACCGGCAGGCCTTTGGCCTTGGCGCGGGCCATGAAGGTCTTGTCGACGCCGATATTTGGATCAAAACCTGAAGCTTCAAGTTGTTTTATCGACAGCATCAAGGCCACCAGCCAGGGCTTGAGCGGTTTAACCTGATCCGGATTTATCCCGTGGCGGGTCAGGCTGTCGCGAATCTGCGCGACCTGTTCGGGGGTATAGGGCTCATAGAGGCCCCAGGTCGGGTCTGTGCCATATTTCATAACAAGAGCAGCTGCCTGCGCCTGATCGTCCATGTCGGCGATCTCAAGATAAAGTGTGTCGGCGCTGTCAAATACGGCCTCAAGCTCAGGCGTCAGCCATTGAGACTCAGCTTTCAGAAGGTGCACGGACCCAAACAGGTAGACGGTGGAATCCGCGTCTTTGACGACCCACATGTTGGGGCGTTTGTCCGTGCTGACCTCAGCGGGGGTCTCGGCAAAAGCCGGAATGGCCGCAAGACTTGTGAACGCGGCGATAAGGGCCGCCAGTATAGGGCGGCGGGCAAATTCAGGCAGGCGCATGTTCTCTCCGGAACAGTTTAAGGCTGAAAGATATTTTGTGTTTATGCGAATAGTGTGGCGATCTTAAAGGCCAGTGGCAGGGAAGGATCGTATTTTCCTTTTTAACAGCATTAATCATGTCAGACGTCCTGTCATTCAAAAAGAAGATATAGTGCGTTCTGGAGGGCTGCGGAATTAAGGGGCAGGATAATGCTTAATGTCTGTTAATCCTGATGCCATACGCTATATTTACATCTCAGGGTTAGCGTAACGTCATTACGGATATTCAGCCGGATGGCCCATGCTCACTCTTCTCAGTCGTTTTAACGAGAGCCTCACCGCTCCGCCTGTATCGAAAGCTACCCTCAAAGGCATGTCGGCCACCCGTTTCACCCCCGCGCAGGATCGTTTGACCGCCAGTCCCGTAACCCTGATTATTCCGACCTTTCGCCGCCCTGACGGATTGAAGACGGCGCTTGAGTCCGTTTTCATGCAAAAGGGCGTCGAGCGTGTGCCTTTGCGTATTGTGGTGTGTGACAATAGCCCCGAAGGTTCGGCGCGTGCCTATGTCGAGGCCCTTACGCCACCTGACAAGATGACGGTGGTCTATCTGCACGAGCCTAACCCCGGTGTCGCCAATGCGCGTAATGCGGCCCTGAAAGTCGGGCACGATCCGTTTATTGTCTTTCTCGATGACGATGAGGAAGCGCCGCCTTACTGGCTGTCGCGCATGCTCAGTACTCAGTGTCAGTTCAAGGCGGACGTGGTGTTTGGTCCCGTTATTGCCCGTCTTAAGGACGAAAATGTCGCCTATCGTGATTATTTTGAATCCTTCTTTTCGCGCACAGGCCCTGAGACGCCGGGGCTTCTTGATGTCTATTTCGGCTGCGGCAACAGCTTGATCCGTCGCGATTCCCTGCCGCGTAAGGGCGATGTCTTCTCGCTTGAGCGCAATAATTGCGGCGGTGAAGATGACAAGCTGTTTTACGGTTTGCAGCAGTCGGGGGCGCGCATTGCCTGGGCACCCGATGCGGTGGTCCACGAAGACGTGCCCGAAAGCCGTTCCAATCTCGGCTATACATTGAAGCGTGCCTTTGCCTACGGGCAGGGGCCTTCGACCACAGCCATGGCGGCTATACCGCCAAAGCCCGTAAGCTGTGCCTACTGGATGCTTAATGGTCTGGTGCAGATGACGGTGTTTGGTATCGCCGGTGGTGTGCTGTGGTTGGTACGGGCGAAGGTCGCGCCTAATGTGCTCGATAAGGCGGCGCGTGGGGCTGGAAAGCTTTTGTGGTTCCCGCCGTTCAAGATGCATTTCTACGGCACGGCGCTGCTCAAGAAAAATCCGGCGGGGCGTTGATAATGCCAGAAGATTTAAACGATATTTTACAGTGGGATGCGGATAAAAAAGCCGGTTTTTCGCGCGAAAACCTGCTGTTTCAGCATCAGTTGGACCAAAGTGACCTGTTCAGCGATGAGGCCCTGATCACGCTGATCGACCGTTATCCGCGTGACAAGCTCGAAGTCTTTACGATGGGCTATGACCCGACCAACTGGACGCAGTGGTATATGGGGCGGCGCGGCGATCATGACGGGCGCTCACTCATGGACGGTGTGCGTGCCGGTCGTCTGTGGCTCAATCTGCGTAAGGTCAATCAGTCTGATGCGGAGATCGGTGCGCTGTGTGACGCCATGTTTGCCGAGATCAAGGCAAAGTCAGGCGTGACGACGTTGAAGCAGGATCTGGGGCTGTTGATTTCTTCGCCCAACGCGCATGTCTTCTATCACCTGGATATACCGCTGGTGACGCTGTATCAGATACGCGGCATCAAGCGGGTCTATGTCTATCCGCCAACCTCCGAGTTTGTCACCGATCGTGATCTTGAGGCCATTGCCCTACGCGAAAACGATGAGCAGTTGCCGTTTAATCCGGAATGGGACAAGGCGGCGATGGTGGTCGACTTCAAGCCCGGCGAAATGCTGACCTGGAAGCAGAACGCTCCGCACCGCATCGTCAATCACGATATGGTCAATGTGTCGCTGTCGATTGAGTTTATGACGCCGCGCGCTATCTGGCGAGCCAATGTCCTTTATGCCAATGGCCTGCTGCGGCGCTGGTTTAAGCTTAATCCGTCGATTGAACGTTCACCCAAATGGCTTGAGCCGTTCAAAGTCGTCTTTGCACGACTGGTGAAAATGGCGGGTGGTTATACCGGCGGCAAGAATCCGCTGAAGCCACGGTTTACGCTCGATGCTAAGGCCGCACATGTGCTGCATTTTGATCAGGACACGCCTGCGCCGGTAAAGGACGCGGCCTGAACCTATAATGACGGCGCGGCAGCCGGATGGGCGTCGGTTATTTCCGCATGGATCAGGAGGTCTTCCCTGAATTTATCCGTGTGCCGGTCATTATGGTCGTCAAACCATTCACAATAGACATAACCGTCGCCATCGATATTGCTGACGGTCATGAACGGGCCGCCGTCCTTGAACTGTACGTTTTCACCGATACTGAAAGCCATATGACCCTCCTTGGATTACAGGATCATTCAGGCCTGATGGGTGCAAAAAAACGATCCGGTTTATGACCAGTTTTTAAAATGTTTCGACAGTTTCAGGCCCTGTTTCTGATAGTGTGACCCCGACTGGCCATAGAGCTTTTCAGGTTTTTCGGTCAGGGGTTCATAGACCAGACGTGCCACGGTCTGGCCGTCCTCAAGCAGGAACGGGGCCTCGTGGCAACGCACCTCAAGGACGCCTTTCGAGCCGACGCCACCGGCCTCGGCGGTGCCGAAACCGGGGTCGAAGAAGCCGGCGTAATGGACGCGGAACTCACCGACGCCGGGGTCTATCGGCAGCATTTCGGCGGCTTCATCAACGGGAATGACGACCTCGGTCTTTGAGGCCAAAATATAGAACTCGCCCGGATCGAGCAGCAACTGACCATCTTTGGCGGTCAAAGGTTCCCAGAAGTCGCGCGGGTCGTGGCCCCCTACGTGATCGAGGTCTATGACACCGGCATGGCGGCGGGCGCGGTAACCGACCATCGGGCCGGTGAGATCGACTTCACAATCGACCGAATGGGTGCGCGGTACATCGCCGGTTTTCAGGCGTAACTGATTAAGGCGCGTGCCGGTGCGTACCAGAACGGAAAAGGTCTGGGGGACGATCTCAAGGAAAATCGGGCCAGTATAGCTTTCGGCCACATCATCGAACAAAGCCCCTTCGTCCGTCAGAAGGCGCACAAAGACATCCACACGGCCTGTCGAGCTTTTGGGATTGGCACGGGCCGAAACCCCTGCGGGCAGGTTCAGGTGTTCCTGCAGTTCGGCAATATAGACGCAGCCCGCTTCAAAGACCGCGCCTTTGGTCAGGTCGATCTCGTGCATCTGCACGTCCTTGAGCCGGTCCATGACCTTACGGCCACGCGGCAGGTAAG
>JBCEBX010000089.1:1573-5501 GCA_039206455.1 Asticcacaulis sp. | reverse complement strand
CGTCAGAACCGACGCCAATCGCGGCCTGCAATTGTGGCAGGGCTGTCGTGAGGCACGGGGGGACTGGCTTCTGATCCTTCATCCCGATTCCCTGCTGACGGAGGGCTGGATGGGCCATGTGGAGGAGCATATCAAACGTCATCCGCTGCGTGCCGGATATTTCCGTCTGAGTTTTGATGATCCGTCATGGTTTGCCCGTCTGTGGGGCGAAGTCGTGGCATTTAATTCGCGCTGGCTGGCCTTGCCGACCGGTGACCACGGGCTTTTGTTATCGCGGCCGCTTTATGATGCGGTGGGCGGCTATAAGGAGCGGGTGGTCTATGAGGATCTGGGGATGGATCTGGCGCTGGGGCGGGCGCGTTTGCGGGCCATTCCGGCAGCGCTTGTCACCAATGGGGAGCGTTTCCGCAGGGGCGGCTGGTATCTGTCGCTGGTGACCAGATTTAGCCGTCTGGTGCTTTATGGTCTGGGCTTTCCGCCCAAGCCGCCAACGAAGAAACCCAACTGATCAGAGGTCTTTGAGGATATCGATGCGGCGTGCGCCGGTGGCCGCGTGCTCAAGGGTGGGGCTTTCCTTGCCCATAAGCTGGCGGTAGATCCAGTAGCTGGCGATGACCTCTTCGGTATATTGGCGGGTCTGGGCGACGGGGATTGATTCCAGAAACAGTAGCGGATCGGCATCGTCCCCCAGTGACCGCTTGGCCTCAAGGACCCATTTTTCACCGGCATTATAGGCCGCAATGGCGCGGAACAGATCGCCATCGACAATATTGGTGCCCAGCAGTCGTAAAATATAGTCCTGACCAATGGTGATATTATAGTTGGCATCAAGCAGCCGGTCAGGATTGCGCATCAGGCTGTTGTCTTTGGTGACAATGGCCGCTGTGGCCGGTGCCAGTTGCAGCAGGCCGTAGGCGCCAGCGTAACTCTTGGCCTTGGGATTGAATTTGCTCTCTTTTTTAGCGAGAGAAAAGATCAATGCCTTATTGATCTTATAGCCGCCGGAGGGTTCAAATTCCGGCATGGTATAGAGCGAGGGATCAAACAAACGGTCCGTGGGCTTGATCTTGCTGACCGACAGATCATGGAGACTGGCATAGGCCAGCCAGCGGTTGCGCGCCTCTTCGTCCGGTGAACTCTGGATCGCGGCCTGAAGTTCGGTGCGGGCATCGGTGCGGCGGTTCAGCTGAATGAGGTGATTGACGCGTAGCGCCTGAGGGTCATCCCTTGTCCAGTTCAGATCAGCCTTGAGGCTGGCGCTATACTGGCCGCGTGTGTCGGCACTGTGGACGGGATGAAGCCCGCGCTGGGCGCGTACGACCGCCGGTTCAACCCCAAGACTTTGCTCGGCCACAAGACCATAGAAGGTAAAGGGGAATGAGGCGGCGATTTTGAAATAGAAATCAGCCTCTTCGGCTTTTTTCTGTTTCAGGGCGCTGCGACCGGCCCAATAGGCCCCGCCGGACTGACTCCAGGCATTCTGGCTTGGGTCATTGACGATGAATTCAAAGTGCTTTTGTGCCTCGGCATAGCGTTTCAAGCGCCAGGCGGCGAGACCGGCTACCCAGCGGTCACCCACCTGAACGCCTAAGCGAATAGCCTCTTCGAGTTGATTATTATTATAGGCGGAACGGGCGGATTTCGGCGTCAGGTTCGAATCGGGGCCAGCGGTGGCCGCCTTGATTTCGGTGCGCGGCCCAAGGCTCTGGCTGGTGATGGTCAGTTTACGCGCAGTGCCTGAATTGGCCGCGAGAATCGGGAAGGGCGGGTCTTCGGCCCCTTGGGGTTTTTTACGCTTTGCCAGATTCCACACGCGCATGGCCTGAGGGTGATCGGGATAGAGATCAAGCCATTGCATCAGTTCTTCGTAGGTCGAACTGTAATTGGCGTGAAACAGCTTGTTGAAGCTGATATAGCCCATGAGAGATGTATCACTGACATTGGCCACTGCCGCTTCACCAGCGGCGAAATCGCCCTTGTCAATCAGGGTAAAGGCCGTGCGGTAGGCTTCGGTATCACTGAGGCTCATGCCCCGGAGGGGGGAGTTTAAGGGGCGTGACTGGCGCAGGCTGGTATAGGGTTTCGGGCCGGACTCAGATGTCGGGGCAGAGGCCAGAAGCGTATCGGGGGTTTTAACCGCCGTTTTGGATTGCAGGAAGGCGTTGATGTTGGCGTCATCTGAGGCGGCGGTAGCGGTGCCTGAGGCAAAGGCCGGAACACTGAGCAGCGCCCAGACAGATACAGCGCACAAAAGCGGACGCAAACCTGCAGTCATCATGCATTGCTTCCTTCGCAGAGTTTCGGCAACTGCCGATCGGTTAAGCTGTCGTAAGGGCCCGCCCAGGGTGAGGTGCAAAACCTAACCAAATATTAATAACAGGGCAACCCCTCAGGTCGCGGTTTAGCCTTATGCCTTGGGCGAGGGGGCCGTGGCACGCAGTAAATCCCGCCACAGCAGGCCTTTGGCCATAGGTTGCGTCAGGACAAGGGAGGGGTGGTAGCTGGCGAATGCGGGGATTTTGTGGCCATCCGTGCAGGAAATGTCAAAGCGGCGGCCTCTGAGTTTCTGTACGCCTTCGGTGGTATTGAGCGTCACCCGTGCGCCGGTCGCGCCCAGCAGAATCACCCGTTGAGGACGCAGAAGCTCTATGGCTTTTTGCGTAAAGATGGCCGTAAGCTGCACGTCTTCGTCGGTGGCCGGACGCCCGCCTGCCGGTCGCCAATATAGTCCGGGCAACAGATAGCTGTGGTCATAAATGCCCAGCGCCTTAAGGATCGTATCCATCAGGCGACCGGTTTTGCCGGAAAAGACGCGGCCGTTGCTGTCTTCGTCTGTGTCGGGGACATCGCCGATAATCAGATAGTCTGAGGTCTGACTTTCCGGATTCGCAAACCGTCCTGAAACCCTTTGTCTGGCCCCTTCGTATTTGAGCGGAAAGGCCTCAAAATCGTCGAGCGCCTTATAAAGACCGGTCATGTCATTCGCTGACCTTATCAGGTCTTTGGCCTGAGATATGGCCAGATCAAGGTCAAAATACTTAAGATTTTCAGGGCGTAAGGCCGCGCCCGTGACCGTTGTGGCCGCCGGTGCCACAAGGGTTGCGACCGCTTCGGGCGGCTTTGGGGCAAAACGGGATTTATTTTCTTCGACAGTTCGGTTAATAGGTTGTAATTCATAGGCTTCTTCAAGCTCATGATCGAGGAAAAAGCGCAGATAGCTTTCCCATTCCGAAGACAGGCTGTTGACGGAAGAAGACATGAACCCTAATGCCTGAAGAAATTGCCACAATAATCAAAGACAGCTTTTGACTATCCTTGCGGAAGCTGTGTCACAGCCAATCGCCATATAAATACCGAGGCGTCAAGGAAGAAGGAACGACGGCATGACCGAAGCGGCGGCCATTGCAGGCATTGAGCGCGAGTCGATGGACTATGATGTGGTCATCGTCGGAGGCGGCCCTGCGGGCCTTTCGGCGGCTATTCGCTTAAAGCAACAGGCGGAAAAGGCGGGGGCGGAGATCAGTGTCGCGCTTTTGGAAAAAGGCTCTGAGATCGGCGCGCATATATTGTCGGGGGCGGTGATTGATCCGTCGGGCCTTAATCAGCTTTTCCCTGACTGGAAAGAGCGCGGCGCGCCGCTTGAGACCGCTGTGACCGAGGATCATTTTATCTATCTGGGGCCGCAAGGGGCGCTGGATATTTCCTGGCTGCCTATGCCGTCCTATATGAAAAATCACGGCTGCTATATTGCCTCTCTGGCCAATCTGACGCGCTGGTTGGCCGAGCAGGCCGAAGCGCTTGGGGTTGAGGTCTATCCGGGTATGGCCTGTTCGGAAGTGCTTTATAACGAAGATGGGGGTGTGGCCGGTGTCGTGGCCGGTGTGTTCGGCCTTGATCGTGAGGGCAAGCCCAAGCCTGATTTTCAGCC
>JBCEBX010000089.1:1275-1563 GCA_039206455.1 Asticcacaulis sp. | reverse complement strand
GGGTGCGCGGATCGCTTTCGGAGCAGGTTATCAAAAAATTCGATCTGGCCCGCGACAGTCAGGTTCAGAAATACGGCACAGGCATCAAGGAGCTGTGGCAGGTTCCGGCGCACAAGCACCGTCCGGGCTATGTACAGCACACGCTTGGCTGGCCGCTGGATAATGCCACGGGCGGCGGCTCATTCCTGTATCACTTCGGGGATCGCTACGTCGCCGTCGGTTTTGTGGTGCATCTGAACTACAAGAACCCTTATCTGTCGCCGTTTGATGAATTCCAGCGCTTCAAGC
>JBCEBX010000089.1:0-1265 GCA_039206455.1 Asticcacaulis sp. | reverse complement strand
GAGGGTGGGCAGCGCATTTCCTATGGCGCGCGGGCGATTACCGAAGGCGGCTTCCAATCTGTGCCGCGCTTAAGCTTCCCCGGCGGGGCGCTGATTGGCTGTTCGGCGGGCTTTGTGAATGTGCCGCGCATCAAGGGCAGTCATAACGCCGTCAAGAGCGGTATTCTGGCGGCGGATGCGGCCTTTGCGGCCCTGACCGGTGAAAACGCGCCCGCCACGCTTACGACCTATGATGAGGCCTATAAGGCATCTGACATTGCCCGTGAACTGAAGCTGGTGCGCAATGTAAAGCCGCTCCTGAGCCGTTACGGTACCTTTGCCGGTACGATTCTCGGCGGCATAGATATGACCGTGACGGGCTTGCTCGGCGGTTTCTCGCCATGGGGCACGCTGAAGCACGGCAAGACCGACGCGGCATCCACGGGGCTGGCCAAGGATTATAAGCCGATTGCCTATCCGAAGCCGGACGGGGTTTTAAGCTTCGACAAGCTGTCTTCGGTGTTCGTTTCCAACACCAATCACGAGGAAGACCAGCCGGTTCACCTTAAGCTTAAGGACCCTGAGATTCCGATTGCCATCAACCTGCCGAAATATGCCGAACCAGCCCAGCGCTACTGTCCGGCGGCGGTTTATGAGGTGGTTGAGGAAAACGGCAAGCCGCGCTTCCAGATCAATGCCCAGAACTGCGTTCACTGCAAAACCTGTGATATCAAGGACCCGACGCAGAATATTGTATGGACGACGCCCGAAGGGGCGGGGGGACCGAACTATCCGAATATGTAAGAGACTGTCCAAAAGGCTGTTTTCTGGCCTGCAAAGGCGCGTCTTCTGCGCTTCCGATGCTCACGTACCTTAAGTACGCTGCGCTTCGGTTCTCGAAGACACGTCTTTTCGTCACAGACTCCAGCCTTTTGAAACCGTCTCTAAGAGCCAGTCTTTGATGGATTGTCTCTATTTTGCGGCAAAAGCGTGTCGGGGGGCTTGATCCCGCCCTTATTCAGGGGTTCACTCCGCCTTGATACCTGATTTGTTGGAAAGTGCCTCTAATCGCATGCCCGCTTCCTTGATCCCTTGTCTGCCTGCCGCCGGAAAAAAACGCCTGACAAGGGGGGCAGTTATGGCCATGGCCCTGATTATGTTCCCTGTAGCGGGTCAAACCGCGCAGGCGGATTTTAATCGTGCCTATGGTCAGTATCTGATTGGGACATACGCCATCTATGCGGGTGATAGGCAGATTTCGGCGCGCGCCCTGATGGACGCGGCCG
>JBCEBX010000088.1:0-5522 GCA_039206455.1 Asticcacaulis sp. | reverse complement strand
TTTGTGCGGTGAATATAGGGGCTTGGCATTACAGATCAATGTAATAGCCTGTGGGGAAGAAAAAATAGTGTGAGAGGTACTAGGGTGATCCGGCGTCTGTTTTTGTCAGTAGTTATGATATGTGTCGCCGTTGGTATGCCTGCGACGGCTCAGGAAGCCATTGATCGGGTCTGGAGCGGGCATAGCGTCGGGTTCGACCTGAAACTCAGCGAGACCCATATCTATGTCGCCTATTATGATGCCAACCGCCAATTGACCATAGCGCAGCGGCCTTTGAGCAATCCGGCGCACTGGATCTATCATAAGGTAGATACCTGGCTTGGCTGGGATAGCCATAACCTGATTGCCATGGCCATTGACCCTGAGGGCGCCTTGCATGTGGCCGGCAATATGCACGTCGATCCGCTGACCTATTTCCGCAGCGATGCCTCAGGCGATGTCCGCACCCTGAAACGGGTTGAACAAATGGTCGGGCCTGAGCGGGAAGCAGCCATGACCTATCCGGTGTTTTTACACAGCCGATCCGGCGATCTGATTTTCAAATATCGTGATGGCACCAGCGGGCGCGGCGATGAAATCTACAATATCTATGATGCCAAAACCAAAAGCTGGCGACGCCTGACGGCGGCCCCATTGGTGGACGGAGAGGGGAAATATAATGCCTATTTCATGGGGCCAAAACAGGGGCCTGACGGTGTCTTTCATATGGCGTGGGTGTGGCGCGATACGCCTATGGCCGACACCAATCACGACCTCAGCTACGCCAAAAGTGCAGACCTGATTAATTGGCAAAAGGCCGATGGTTCACGCCTGACCCTGCCCATCAGGCTTTCAAAGGCCGAAATTGTCGATCCGGTGCCGGTCAAGGGCGGGATGATCAACAATAATACGGTGGTGGGATTTGATGATCAGGGACGGGCGATGATCACCTATCATAAGTATGACGGGGCCGGAGATACCCAGATATGGGTCGCGCGCTTTACGGGTAAGGCATGGGAGCGCAAGCAGATTAGTCAGTGGCGTGATTACCGCTGGGATTTTTCCGGCGGCGGGTCCCTGAACAGCGAGATTTTTGTCGAAGGGGCGCGACCAGCGGGTGAGGGGCAACTGATCGTTCCGGTGGTGCGTCTTGGGCAATCGATTGAATTCGTCATCCGCGCCGATGACCTGAGCCTGATCGAAGAGCGGCAAGTTGACGGCAGGGCGGCGCAACTGGCCCCCCGGTTTGAAAAAAGCGAAGGTCAGCAGATCAATACGCTTGAGACGCGCAAAGGCAACAGGACCTATGTGCTGGGCTGGGTGACCTATCCCCCGCAACGCGACCTGCCGCGTCAGGATGTACCGCAGGCCACGGTTTTGAAACTGTTTGTCGAAAGCGACTAATCAGACGCATTGCTAGCGGTTGTGGTAAATTAACCGCAACCATTAGTGGTTTGTATACGCTTATTTGGCAATTTATGGTTGTGTTTGCCTCATAGAGGGGGTGCGTGACTATGATCTATTGCCCTTTACGCCTGATGGTTATGACCCGCCGCCTGTACCGTAACCGGCGCGGTGCCATAGCGGTTGAATTTGCCCTCATCAGCCCAATCCTGATCCTTATGCTGACGGGGATCGTCAACTATGGCAGCTATTTCTGGACGTCTCACGCGTTACAGCAAATGGCCAATGATGCCGCACGCGTCGCCATATCCGGTACGACGGAGACCGAGCGGGCCGCATTGGCGCAGACTGTGTTTGACCAGCAATCCGGACAGTATGACCTGACCATCCCCGGCCAGACCGAACTCAAGGTTGTTGAGGATGCGCAAACCATCACCGTGCAGGTCAGTTTTGTACCGACCTCAGGGCAGGGCTTTAATCTGATGGGCACCTTGCCGGGTATGCCGTCAACCATTGAGCGCACGGCCTCTATTGTACGCGGAGGCTATTGATATGTCCCGTAACCCCCATCTTGGCCCCCTTATTGTCAAGGCGTCGTTACAGACTTTCAGCCAGAATCAGCGTGGCGCTGTTATGGTGATTACGGCCATGACCATGACGCTGGTTATTGCTCTGGCGGCGCTGGCGATCGATATGGGGCATGTGTTTCTGCAAAGCCGTAAGCTTCAGGGCATAGCTGATCTGGCGGCCCTGTCTGCGGCCGCAGACTTGCCTAACGCTCAGTCTGCGGCTCTGGCGACGATAGAGGCCAATGGCTGGCCCGAAGTCGCTGGCCCCTTGAGCACGCTTGCGCAGACCGGTCACTATGATGTGACCCTCGGCACCCATAGTCAGGCCCGTTTTGTGACGGCGACGCAGACCTTGCCCGCCAATGCCGCCCGTGTGACACTGCGCGGCGAAACGCCTCTGTTTTTCGCTCAGTTGCTGCTCGGACGCCCCAGCATGACCATTGAACGCACTGCCGTAGCCACCCAGACACGGCTGGCGGCCTTCAGCATCGGCACAGGGCTGCTGAATCTGAACGGCGGCGTGGTCAATGGCCTCCTGAGCGGACTTACCGGCTCGAATGTGTCCTTAAGCGTGATGGATTATAATGCGCTTGCCTCTGCAGATGTTGACCTGCTGCGTTATGTTGATGCCCTGCATACCGAACTTGATCTGACGGCGGCGGATTATAATGATGTGCTGAAATCCGAAATTACCATGGGTAAGGCCTTATCCGTGCTGGCCGATCAGGTTTCGGTCAATGCCAAAGGCCCGATAAAGACCATTGCCGCCACCAATATCAAGGACACCAAAATCAAGCTCAATGAACTGATTGATATTGGCGCCTATGGCCCTCAGGACAGCTTCGCCGGTGCGCCGGATCAGGCGGTTACAGTGAAATCAGATGATGTCCTCAACGCCATGCTGGCTCTGGCCAACAAAAACCGTCAGGTCGAGCTGGATGTCGGCGCCGCCGTGCCGGGGCTGGCGTCGGTAAAGACATATCTGGCGATTGGCGAGCGGCCCAACAATTCGCCGTGGATCACCGTAACCAACAAAGGCAACCCCATCTTGAGAACAGCGCAAACCCGTCTCTATATCGAGGCATCGACCAAAGAAGCCGGCGGTCTGAACAGTCTCAATAATCTTCTGGGGGGGCTTTTGGGTGGTTTGCTGGGCGGGCCTAAGCCTAAGGCTGATCTTGTGACCTTGCCCATTCTGGTGGAACTGGCCTCTGCCGAAGCGAAGCTGTCTGATATTGGCTGCGCCGCCAATCCGGCAGACCGCAGCGTGACGCTTGACCTTAAGCCCTCCATTGGCCGGGTCATGATCGGCAAGGTCAATCTCAACGACCTGAAAGATTTCAAAAAGGAGTTGCCGGTCTCATCGGCTACACTGGTCAATCTTGCAGGCATTACGGTGACGGCAAAATCCGAAATCAAGCTGGGCGGCGAAAACTGGCAGAAACTGACCTATACGGCGGCGGATATTGCCAGCCAGAAAACCAAAACCGCCAAAACCAATGATGCCGTAAATTCGGTGGCCTCGTCTTTGGTGCAGCGCATGAGCCTGAATGTGGCCGGTGTGGATCTGGGGGCGGTAACGGCGATCCTCGGGGGTGTTTTGGGGAATGTCGCCACCGTGCTTGATCCGCTGCTCAATCAGTTGCTCGGGCTGTTAGGCGTTGGGCTGGGGACGGTGGACGCGCAGGTCAATGGTGTGCGCTGCTCTGGGGCTGTGCTGGTGGCATAAGGGGCTGCGGTAGCCCTTTCATTTTCGGATCGGAAGTGCCTATAACGGGGAATGACTGAGTGGCTTATTGATATATGTAATTGCGATGTAATCCGTTCGCGTCCGCTGTTGCAGGACATTAGCCTGCAAATCGCCCCGTTTAGCCACACGGCGATTATCGGGCCAAACGGTTCAGGCAAGTCGACCCTTATCCGGCTTCTGATGCGCGATATCTATCCGATGATGCGTAAGGAAAACCCGCCGGTTAATCTCTTTTGTGGCGAAGATCACTGGACGCAGGGCGATATCCGACAGCAGATCGCGCTCGTGTCGATGAAATTTGCCGATTACCTGCTGGAAACCGGCGGCCTGAGCGTCTTCGATGCGGTCATTTCCGCCCATTTTGGCACCTATGGCTTCTACAGGCCTGAGGCCCTGACGGCGGATATGCGCGTCCATACGCAGTCGGCGCTTGAGTTGATGCAGATCGCCGATATGCGGCATCGATCTATCCGTGAACTCTCTACGGGGCAATTGCGCAAGGTGCTGATTGCGCGTGCCATGGTGCTGAAACCAAAACTATTGCTGCTCGATGAGCCGTCACTAGGGCTTGATATAGCCGCGCAGTCAGATTTTCTCGACTATCTCAAACATACGCTCACCGATGCCACGGTGGTTATGGTCACGCATCACCTCGAAGAAATCCTGCCGGAAATTGATAATATTGTCCTTATGAAGGGCGGGCGCATCTTCCTGACCGGCCCCAAGGCACAGGTACTGACCTCTGAAAACATGACGGCCCTTTTTGATAAGCCGGTTATGGTTGAAAAGAACGGGGAAGGTCTTTATGCCATGCGTCGGCTATAGTTAATTAAGTGCCGGATATGCGTTAGCGTCGGAATGTGGCTTCTTCTGAGGCCACAGCGATGACAAAATGGATTGATTGTATGCGGGTGATTCGCGCACTGCGAAGCACCGGAATGAAGGACACGTCTGATGGAAGACAACGAGCGCGACCGTGAACGCGGCACCTATTCGCCCCCGACGGAAGATCACCTGAGTTATGAGACCCGTCGTCAGGCCTCGCGCGACCAGACGCCGATCACACTGATTGCCTCAGGCATCGTACTGGTGGTGCTGCTTCTGGCGGTGGTGTTGTTCTACAATTCCGGCCTCAATAGCCGCAAGGTGGCCGAGGTCGGTACGCCGGTCGGCGACTATAAGGATGCCGGTGTCGAGGACGCCAAGCCCTTAAGCGACGAAGACCTGCTTGATCCGGCGCTTGGTACCGAGAACCCGACCTTTGCCGAAGGGGCCGAACAGCCAAAGCCGCGCGAAGTGATCAACGAAGCCCCGGCACCTGTGGCTCCGATCAAAGGCCCTCTGACCTCCGAAAGCCCCGCGACGGCAACGCCTCCGGCGCAAACGGCCACATCCTCCGCTGCGGCGCCCGCGGCAAAGCCTGCCACACCGCCCGTGGTCAATGCCTCTGCGGCCACACCGAAACCGGCGGCTTCGGGATCGGCGGCCGTTCAGATTGGCGCGTTCGGATCACGCGAAATTGCTGACCGTGAATATAACGCTATTGCCTCGAACTATGGTTTATTCCTCAACGGGACAGCCAAGTCCGTTGAACGCATTGAGCGCGACGGCACGGTTTTGTACCGGACATCGTTCGCCGGCTTTGCCTCCAAGGAAAAGGCGTCGGAATTCTGTAATGTGCTGAAATCAGCCGGAAAGAGCTGCTTCGTTAGATAAATGCTGGGATTTAACAACAAACATCGTATCGGTGCCTATATCTTCGGTTGCGCAGGCCTTGAACTGACCTCTGAGGAAGCGGCCTTTTTTGCGGCGCATAAGCC
>JBCEBX010000087.1:0-21705 GCA_039206455.1 Asticcacaulis sp. | reverse complement strand
ATTAAAATGACCGCCGGAAATCCCGCCCAGCGCATAGGCTGCCGTCAGAACCGTCAGACCAAAGGCCAGTGATACCCCCGCAAAACCGATGCCCAGTTCAGGAAAACCTGCCGCGAGCACAGCGCTGCCTGCGCCGCCGAAGACAAGCCAGAATGTGCCGAAGGCTTCGGCGCTAAGTCTTTTGATCATGAATCTCCTCCCGTTTACCCCGAAACGACTCAACCTGAGTAAGTCGTGCGTTATGGTACACCTAAAGACTGTATCGGCCAAATGATACCGGATGCAGAGTGAGGTGGGGGGGGGCGATTTTCAGACTATTGGCAGATCGGAATGCGGATGCCGCGTGGCGCAACCGTTGAGCGGTCACCGCAAGCCTGATCCATCTGGGACTGGGTTATGCCGCGCACCGAACCCATCTCCGCGCCGGAAAAATTCACCCCACTGAGGTTCGCACCTGAGAAGTTTGCTCCCTCAAGATAGGTGCCGACAAAGCTGGCATTGGTCAGGTTGGCATTGGCAAAATTGGCGTTGGAAAACAGGCCGCCAAAGGCATTAACGTCCCTCAGATCGCCACCGGAAAAATTGGTGCGGTTAAAGGTACCGAGACTTAGGTCTGCCTGACGCAGGCGTGCGCCGGAAAAGGTCTTGCCATTTAAGGTGCGGTTCGAAAAATCAGCCTGAAACAGATTGCAGCCCGCACAGCTTGCGCCGCCGCGTGCCTTACTGATCTGTGACGCATTCTGGGCCAGAGCGGGAGTGGTCGCAGCGGCAATGAGGGCAATAGCCAGAACAATGGGTTTCATCTTGGGACACCTTGAAATAATCTGCCTGACTATAAGCAAGTTTTACGCCTTAGGCCACTCGGCTACTACTATTCGTTTTTGGCCTCAGCGGGTGTGTCATTGTCCGCCACGATTTCAGATTTGCGGTTAAAGGGCACCACCACCAGATTATCCGGCTGTCCGCGCATAAAACCTTTGGAGATGAACTGAGATGCGGCCATGGCTTCGCCATCACCGTCTTCCTTAAGGCCGCTTCCATGCCCTTGCCCCAGGCCATCGGCATTGAGCGCATCAGAATCGGCATTGGCCAGATCATCGCGGCCCATATAGGAAATAGCCAGTTCGCGGAAAATATAGTCAAGGATCGAGGTGGCGGATTTGATCGAGTCATTACCCGATACAGGGCCTGCCGGCTCAAAACGCGTAAAGACAAAAGCATCGACAAATTCATCGAGCGGGACGCCATATTGCAGGCCAATCGATACGGCGATGGCGAAATTGTTCATCAACGATCGAAACGCCGCGCCTTCCTTGTGCATATCGATGAAGATTTCGCCCAATGCGCCGTCGTCATATTCGCCGGTATGAATATAGACCTTATGGCCGCCGACACTGGCCTTCTGGATGTATCCCTTACGCCGGTCAGGCAGTTTCTGACGGCTGCGGTCGCGTTCGACAATTTTTTCGACAATCTTTTGCACCGGTTCGGCAGGGCGATTGGCCTCGGGCAGACTCCGTTTCGGTGCGTCTTCAAATTCAGGAATATCGAGTGGCTGGTTTGCCGGTGCCGGTCTACGGACAAAACTGACGGCCCCGAGACCTTCGGCAGCGGCCAGTGCCATAAGCCTGAGGGCATCCGCAGGCGTCTGATCCCCGTTCAGCCTGATGGGCACAGAGGCGGGGGCCCCTGTGAAGGCCTCAAGGGCCTGACGCATATGCAGGCGCATCTTAAGCGACGGCGGCGACAGAACCGCCTTAAGACCGCTGTCGAGCTCAAGGCCTTCAATAGTGCCATGGCCAAAAATATGGGCTTCGGCGGCAGCGATTGCCTCAGGCTCAAAGCCCATCAGGCTCAGGAGGCTGAAATCGGGTGCCTCAAGAGCCTCATCATCTATGCCCCAGATATCCTTGATGAAATCAGCATCAAGGACAGTGGTTGAAAAAGCCGATTGCAAATTGAAAGCGGTTGTCAGGGCGGTGTCAACCTGACCGATTTCAACCTCGCTCAATCCCTTGGCCTTGAGGCTTTGAGCGTTGATATGCGGCGCATCATAGAGGCTGCGGCTACCCAGAACGTGCAGACGCAGCTTATCGAGCGTGCCTGCATCGCTCACGGTCTTGCGCACGGCATCATGCAGGATGCGCACCCCCGCGCCGTCTTCGCTCTCGAGCGTCGCCGTAAGCCTTGTGACCGGCGCGTCGCCTAAAGGGCGACCGATACGTAAGCTCAGGTCTTCGTCGGCAAACAGGGCGGCAATCTGGGTGTTGCGCAGGCCCGTTACCTTGGCCAGTTTCAGGGTTTCCTGCGCCGCCGTCAGGCAATGCGCCTTGATCTGGCCGGAGCCTTTGAGTGCGCCAAGCCGATAGGGTTTTTGCGACAGGCCATGAAGGTAATGGTCGCGCTCAGAACTAAAGCCCTTACAGGCCCCAAGCCGCACCGCCAGATGCGCCGAGGTCAGCAGGCTTTCGCTATTCATCAGGGCCATCAGGCTTGTGGCAAAGTCGATCCCGTCTGAATGGCCATAGCTCAGGTTTTGTGCCATCAGGCAATCACTGAGGCCTGCTATGGTCAGGGCCAGAGGCCGTTGACGCTTCAGAAGGGCGGCGGCGGTGTGCGACGCGCTATAGGCAATCGATGCCTCAATATCGAGGGCAATCGTCCACAGGCGCACACAGGCGCTGAAGCCGTCGATGTCAAAGCCGTCGTCCTTCAAAAACGCATAGGCATTGATGGCGGCACGCGGGGCCATGAGGCTGGCCTCAAGCGCTTCGGCGGCCTGAGGATCAAAGCACAACCACAAACGCCCGCTTTCAAAAGCGGTCTGCGCCGCCAGACGCGCAGACGGATCACCGGCGGCAATCATGTCCCGCGAGGCGGTGACGATGGTCGGGGCGATGGCGGCAACCTCAGGGGTGACGTGTTTTTGCGACCAGTCGGGCAGGGGCGTGTCTTCACCGAGATTGCGGCTGGATTGAATAGTCAGTTGAATGAGTGAGTCCGGCGCCCCAAGTTTACGGGCCTTAAGGGCGGCACGGGCCAAAGCCGGATTGTGTTGCAGGCTCAGGCGTTGCGGCCCGTCTGTGCGGGCAATGGCGGCGGAAATATCGGACAGGGCGGCATGAAGCTGATCAGAGGCGGCCTTGGCGATGGTTTCGGAACGCGCCGTCACCAGAAGATTATGCAGGGCCGCCGTAGTCGCATGATCATCAAGCGCCAGAAATCGGCTTTCGGTCGGTTCCGGTAACTGGTCTTCGGCCAGTGGATGTAACCGGTGGCCGCCGCGCAGGCTTTGTGCCGGTGCGGCGAAACCCAGCAGCAGTGACGCCCTGAGTTCACGCCAGAAATGGCTGGCCTCAGGGGCGTCTGTGAAATAACCGAGCGTCTTGCCCCAGGCGCTCAGGCGCGTCACATAGGCATCGATGGCCCCTTCGAATATATCGCTGAAGGCGTCAGGGGCCTGAGCGTCCTTATCGGTGCCCTGAGGTAGATCGGCGGGCAGGGCGGATGCCCAGTCAAGCCAGGCTTCGGCCTGCGCCTGTGTCCAGTCACGCGGGCAGAGGATCGTTTCAAAATGCCCCAGTCGTTCAATCTCACGCACTTCCGGCGACAGGTTGAGGTTCAGTTGCTGTGCGAAATCTGAGGCAGGAAGATAAGAATCGCTGCGCATTTTTCTTCAAGGCTCCTGTGGGGCACCGCCATATTGCCATCAGATTAAGGGTTAATTGCCTTTTGCGCAATAAATCTGGTGGTATGTGCGAATTTGATCCACAATATGTTGATTGTGTGCCGCGGCGTTTATCGCGTGGTATTCCTTGCGTCTTTGGCTTGCCTTGGGGGCGTTTTGGACTTACAAGCGGCCTGATATCTAGTGTTTTAAGGGAAAAACCCGTGTTGGATAAGGCATTCACCTGGTGGAACGGCGCGACCTTAGGGACGCTGTGGACCATTTTTCGTTCCGCCAACCACGTGGGCACCGATGAGTTCGGCAATAAGTATTACGAAGCCCGTACCCTGAAAGAAGGCTATGGCGACAAGAAGCGTCGCTTTGTCATCTATAAGGGCTATGCCGACGCCTCGAAGATCCCGCCCGACTGGCACGGCTGGATGCACTATATGTACGACGAAGCGCCTTCCGAGGTCGCCTTGCCGAAAAAGGCGTGGGAAAAGCCCCATCTGCCGAATTTTTCCGGTACACCTTTTGCCCGTTTCCCTAAGGGGTCACTGAACGCCGAAGCCGAGCGTCAGAAGTCGAGCGGCGATTACGAAGCGTGGAAGCCGTAAGCACATGGCACGGATGCGGATGACGGTTGTAAAATCGGCGCTGCTGCTGGCGGGGGCAACGGCCCTTGCCCTTCCGCTCTATGCTCAGAATGCGGGTCAGAATAACGATTCTGAGGTCTATTATATTGACGGCGTGGAATATCGTCCGTTTGTGCCGGATGCTCAGAAACCGGCGCAGCCGTCTCCGGCCTCACCCAATACACCGTCTCAGCCATCAGCCCCTGCTACGGGTTCAGCGACCTCTGTGTCGCCGGGCGGCACGCCCTATGTGACGCCGGATCGTCCGGATGCGTCGGCCGCGTCTGCGGCTGCAGAAAAGTCGGAAACGCCCAAAGCCCCGCCACCGCCGCCTGAAAAGCGCATTCGCTATGGCTCAGCGGTCATTCAGGCCCTCGATAAGGTGACCGCTGAGACCATGCGGTTTGAGGTCAAGGTCGGGAAATCCGTGCGCTACAAAGGCCTTGTTTTTACGGTGAAAGCCTGTGAAACCAGCGCCCCGGAAGAACCCATGTCGGATGCCATGGCCTATCTTGAGGTGCGCACCAATCCGGCTCCGTCAGCAGCGGGGGTAATCCCCAAACCGCGTCAGGTATTTCAGGGCTGGTCCTATGCCTCGTCACCGGGGCTGAATCCGTTTGAGCATCCGGCCTATGATGCCTGGGTGGTGGCCTGCAGGGCACCCTTGCCGGTGACTGTGGCCGGTAAGGAATAGAAATCGCCTTCGGTTTCCAGCGCGTTAGCCAGCAGAAACCGGTAATCGTCACGCGGAATTTCAATTACACCGAACTGTTTAAGATGATCCGTCTGAAACTGACAATCGAGCAGTCGGTACCCCCCGGCCTTCAGCCGCGCCACCAGATGCACCAGCGCGATTTTTGACACATCGCGGGCGCGTGACACCATGCTTTCACCAAAAAAAGCGCCGCTTATGGCCACGCCATAAAGCCCGCCCACTAAGGTTTCACCGTCCCAAACCTCAACACTATGGGCCAGACCGCGTGCAAACAGGGCCTCATAAAGCGCCTGAATAGGGTGGCTGATCCACGTATTGTCCCGGTCAGCCGCTTCTTCGGCGCACAGTTCTATAATTCGGGAAAAGGCTGTGTCGATTTTGACGGTGTAGTCATCCCTGGCCACCGTGCGTTTTAGTCGCGAAGGGATATGAAATCCGTCGAGCGGCAGGATGCCGCGCATGGGCGGATCAACCAGAAACAGATAGTCGTCATCGCGGGCATCCGACATCGGGAAGATGCCGGTGCGATAGGCCGCGATAAGATCATCAAGGGTAAAACTCTCAGCCATGCAGGGGCTTAGCCCCTGCACCCGATTGACCCGAGGTAGAAGGCCCTGTCCATTGCCCTATGCCCCTGTCTGCGCCTTGATCCAGTTTTCCAGCCAGTGGATATTGTAATCCCCGTTCTGGATGTCTTTTTCATTCAGAAGGTCAAGGAACAGCGGGATAGTGGTTTCAATACCCGTTATGACCGTTTCCTGAAGCGCGCGCTTAAGGCGGGCCAGAGCTTCGGGCCGGTCACGACCATGCACGATCAGCTTGCCGATCATGGAATCGTAATAGGGCGGAATGGCATAGCCGTTATAGACCGCCGAATCGATACGCACCCCAAGCCCGCCGGGGGCGTGGAAATCGGTAACTGTGCCGGGTGAGGGTACAAAGGTACGGGCATTTTCGGCGTTGATACGGACTTCGATCGAGTGACCTTTGAAGTCGATATCTTCCTGCGTAAACGACAGGGGCAGGCCAGCGGCGATGCGAATCTGTTCGCGCACAAGGTCAACGCCGGTGATGAATTCAGTCACCGGATGCTCGACCTGAAGGCGGGTGTTCATCTCGATGAAGAAGAACTCACCGTCTTCATACAGGAACTCGATCGTGCCAACCCCGAGGTAACCGATCTTTTTCATCGCCTCGACAACGATGTTGCCGATCTTTGAGCGGGCGTCGGCATCAATGGCGGGTGAGGGAGCTTCTTCAAGTACCTTCTGGTGGCGACGTTGCAGCGAGCAGTCGCGTTCGCCCAGATGCACGACATTGCCGTGACTGTCGGCGATAACCTGAATCTCGATGTGGCGCGGCTTCTGGAGATAACGCTCCATATAGACCGTGCCGTCACCAAAGGCGGCGGCGGCTTCGGACTGGGCGCTCATGACCGCTTCGGCCAGAGAGTCCGCGTCCTTGGCGACCTTCATGCCGCGACCACCGCCACCAGCGGCGGCCTTGATGATCAGCGGGAAGCCGATGGATTTGGCTGCCTCAATGGCTTCTTCAACCGTGGCCACACCACCGTCAGAGCCGGGAACCACGGGGATGCCGGAATCTTTCGAGGCCTGTTTGGCCGTAATCTTGTCACCCATCAGACGGATATGCTCAGGCTTCGGGCCGATAAAGGTCAGCCCATGCGCGCCGATGATCTCGGCAAAGCGGGCATTTTCCGACAAAAAGCCATAGCCCGGATGCACGGCCTGCGCGCCGGTGATTTCGGCAGCGGCAATGATCGACGGGATATTGAGATAGGATTTCGATGCCGGTGCAGGCCCGATACAGACGCTTTCGTCCGCCAGATGCACATGCAGCGCGTTACGGTCGGCCTCGGAATGGACGGCCACGGTGGCGATGCCCATTTCCTTACAGGCGCGGATAACGCGCAAAGCGATCTCGCCACGGTTGGCAATAAGAATCTTTTCAAACATTCGGCTTACTCGAAAGCGATCAGAGGTGCGCCAAATTCGACCGGCTGGGCGTCGGAGACGAGGATTTCAGCCACCACGCCGTCTTTCGGTGACGGAATGGGGTTCATGGTCTTCATGGCTTCGACGATCAGAAGCGTCTGACCGGCCTTTACGCGGTCACCGACCTTGATGAAGTTGGCGGCACCCGGTTGCGGCGCGAGATAAACCGTGCCGACCATCGGCGATTTCACCGCATCCTTCGGGGCAGCCGGAGCGGCCGCAGCCGGGGCTTCCGCGACCGGAGCCGCAGCGGCGGCGGGCGCAGCCACAGGCGCAGGTGCCGCCGCATAGACAGCGGCAGTCGGAGCGGCCGTCAACTGGCGGGCCACACGGATTTTCAGGTCGTCCTGTTCGACTTCGATTTCGCTCAGTTCGGTTTCCTTGAGGATGTCCGCCAGCTTGCGAATCAGGTCGGGATCGATGGAATTACCTTTGTTAGACGACATGCATGTACCCTGAGAAATATAAAGGCGTGTAAGTTACTGATCTAACAGGCGAAGGCCTGCGTCAATAGCGAGTTCATAACCGATGGCCCCGAAACCGGCGACAACTGCCTTAGCCGCTTGCGACACATAGGAGTGACGGCGGAAAGGTTCACGGGCATGGGGATTGGAGAGATGGCATTCGATGACCGGTATGCTCAGGGCCTTTAGGGCATCAAGCAGGGCCACGGATGTGTGGGTATAGCCAGCCGGATTGATGATCAGGAATGACGCTTCGGTACGCGCTTCCTGAACCCAGTCGATAAGCTGGCCTTCGTGGTTGGTCTGGCGAAAAACCACGGATGTGTTTTTGGAAGTTGCCAGCGCTTCACACCGCGCCTTGATGTCCTCAAGGGTCGTGTGGCCATAAATTTCCGGTTCCCGCACCCCAAGCAGGTTGAGATTTGGGCCATTAAGGACATATATGGGCTTGGACATCTATCCTCAGCGCGCAACCAGTAAAAAGCGGTCTTTTATCGCCTGTTGCCGTCGCTCACAAGCTAAAGGGTGCAAAAAGCGAAGCTCATGACTGAAATTGACACAAAAACAGCGAAAATTCTGCTGAATGGCGAGTCTGTCGAGGTCACGGTGACCACTGTGCGGCAGTTATTGGAGTCTATCGGGCTGGATGGTCGCAAGGTAGCGGTCGAGCGTAACCTCGAGATCGTCCCTAAGTCTGCTTATGACAACACACCGATTCTTGAGGGCGACCGCATTGAGGTCGTCCACTTCGTTGGAGGGGGATAATTCGGGGCGGCTAATCGCCTACGACTTGCTCTCGTCGTGCGGATTGGCGCGGTAATAGTCAAAACCGCCCGGATTGAGATTGGTAAAACTCGGCAGGTTTTCCAGCCATTGCTCCGTGCCGGCGGCAGGCGTCAGGGTCAGGCCGCGCGTGTCCGTGACACTGAGGTCAATATCATCACCTTCGTGAATATTCAGGGCACTGATGATATCTTCGGATAAGATAACGGCTAACTGATCGCCCTGTCTGATGACCTTCATTTGGTTCCTCACTTTTTTATAGCTGTTGGTTTTGCATAGCATGCCCAAAGGCGACGGGCCAGATGTGTCAGCTTGTCGCTTTGGGTGGTTTTAGGCTGGTCATCATTGCCCAAGGGGCTATATGAGACGTCAGATATAAGTCACGGGATTTTCAAATCATGAGCGATAGCTGGAGCGTAGCGGGCCGAACATTCACCTCACGTCTGATCGTGGGAACGGGTAAGTATAAGGATTATGCGCAAAACGCCGCTGCTGCTGAGGCCTCAGGCGCGGAAATCGTCACCGTAGCCGTCCGCCGCGTTAACCTGTCTGACCCGAACCAGCCGATGCTGATGGACTATGTCAAGCAGGATCGTTTTACCTATCTGCCCAATACGGCAGGTTGCTTCACCGGTGAGGATGCGGTGCGCACCCTGCGTCTGGCGCGTGAGGCCGGAGGCTGGAATCTGGTCAAACTTGAGGTTTTGTCCGACCCCAAAACGCTTTATCCGGATATGGAAGAAACCCTGCGCTCGCTGAAGCTGCTGGTCAAAGACGGCTTTGACGTCATGGTCTATTGTTCGGATGATCCGGTCTACGCCAAAAAGCTTGAGGAGGCGGGGGCCTGTGCCATCATGCCTTTGGGCGCGCCGATCGGTTCGGGGCTGGGCATCCAGAATCGCGTGACGCTGCGCATCATCATTGAAAACGCCAAGGTGCCGGTACTCGTGGATGCCGGTGTCGGCACAGCATCTGACGCCGCCGTAGGTATGGAGCTTGGCTGTGACGCCATATTGATGAACACCGCCATTGCCGAAGCCAAAGACCCGATTCGCATGGCCGTCGCCATGAAGCACGCCGTCATCGCCGGTCGGGAAGCCTATCTGGCCGGTCGTATGCCGAAAAAGCTCTACGCCGATCCGTCTTCGCCTCTGGCGGGCCTGATTTAGGCTTCGGCTCGTACCGCAGGTTTCCGCTTGCCGCGTCTGCGGCGGCGGGACTTCTTGCGCACCATAGACAGCAAAAGCCCTTCGCGTAAGCCGCGATCCGCGACCCGTAAGCGTTGACACGGCCAGAGATTCTGCACGGCCTGCAAAATAGCCGCTCCCGCGAGAACCAAATCCGCGCGGTCACGCCCGATACAGGCTTCGGCTTCGCGTCCTTCAGGCCCCATGATCAGCAGGCGCTCAATGACATCGCTGCATTCGGTGTCGCTCATCCACAGGCCATCGACGCGTGACCGGTCATAGCGTTCAAGCCGCAGATGCAGACCGGCCAGCGACGTAATCGCCCCCGATGTGCCGACAATATAGGCATCCTGTGCGTCAAAGTGCGGCCTCAGCACCTCTGGGGCCTTAAAAGACGACAGGGCCGATTCGACATCGGCGGTCATGGTGTCGAACCAGACCTGTTTGTCGCCGTTCGCCGGTTCGGGGAATCGTTCCGCCAGACTGACGACCCCTGTGGGGATGGAAATCCAGTATTTCGGCACCGGCGGGCGGCTGGATACATTCAACCCATGCCGTGCGCCTCGTATGGGCGGCGCGCCTTCAGGGGCTTTGTGTTTTTCCAGTTCGACCCATGATATTTCCGTTGAGCCGCCTCCGACATCCAGCACAATCGCCGCCTTAGCCGGGGCATCAAGCAATGAGGCGCAACCAATCACAGACAGGCGCGCTTCTTCCTCAGGCGTGATCAGTTGCAGTTTCAGACCCGTTTCAGCCTCAACGCGGCGAATAAAGGCCTGACCGTTACGGGCAATGCGACAGGCCTGCGTGGCGACGGCTCTGACCTTGACGACCTGACGGCGGGTGATTTTCTCGGCGCAGATTTTCAGGGCGGCCACGGCGCGTTCTATGGCGCGTTCCTGAAGCTGCCCGTTCTGCGACAGGCCTTCCCCCAGCCTGACAATGCGCGAAAAGGCCTCGATAATGCGAAACTGACCGTTGGCATAGGCGGCAATCATCAGGCGGCAGTTATTAGTGCCCAGATCAAGCGCCGCATACAGAGGGGCGTGATCTGGTGTTATGCCGCCGGGCACGGCTGCGGCCTGCGCAGGGCGCGATGGTCCAGACCGTCTGACGGCCTGGCGGGCTGGCGGGCCAGCCTGAGTTGAGGGAGCCTTACGCATGTGGCTCATACCCCGCTTATTAATAATGGAAGCGACACGCTGAAAAGCTTATCGCAAGTTGCGTTTACCCTAATGGGGGCAGGGGGGGATGAAAAGCATTTTTATAGGCGAGCCCCTGAGATATTCCGGACAATCTGTAAAAACCGCTCCGGAATTATGGCTACGGAGCGCTTGCGGGGATGCGGCTCTCGCCTGACGATGTAAATTCCTCTGGATAAGGATCAACTAAAGGGGGAAGGGTAATGGCGTAATGGCCATAAGCCGTTACAAATAGCTTCAATCGAGTCCCTGTGTGCTGACAGGGGCTTCTGTTGGGGGGATACGCATGCAACACGCCGGTGATATATCTATGAACCCGTCATCAGACCCGTCAATGCGCGCCGCGCGATTCGTTATCGGTCAGGTCGTCCGGCACCGTCTGTTTGATTTTCGTGCTGTAATCTTTGATGTCGACCCGACCTTTGCCAATGCAGAAGAGTGGTGGCAGGCTATTCCCGCATCCGTGAGGCCGGATAAAAACCAGCCGTTTTATCATCTGCTGGCTGAAAATGGTGAGGAATGCTACGTCGCCTATGCCTCGGAAGCCAACCTCAGCGCCGACACCACCGGTGAGCCGCTGCGTCATCCGCAAACCGGCCTGATATTCGATCGTTTTGAAAACGGACGTTACCTGCCTAAGGGGCGTCTGGCCAATTGATCCTAAGATGATTGTGGGTTGATCGGAACTAACGGTTGACACGATGGTTCGTATTTATGTAGATGCCCGCATTCTTCTTTGAGAGCGTCTGAATCTGTTCCGATATATCCCAAAGACAGATATGACCACAGGTCATTTGAGAGTTGATTTGGCAAAATAATGCTTGATCAAATTCTCAACTATCTGTAAGTGGTTGAAATAATTGATTAGTTTCAATTGAGCCCGTAGCTCAGTCGGCTAGAGCATCTGACTTTTAATCAGAGGGTCCTGGGTTCGAGTCCCAGCGGGCTCACCAATCTTTCAAAAGATTGGTGAGCTTTTTTTTTCACCAAAAATCGACGTCGATGCCACAAATTAGCATAGCTTTGTTATGCTGTGCGAACGGGCACAATCTCAAAGCGACATTGAATTTTGATACCATAAGACGGACACAATCATGTGTGCCCTATGGCTTAATTCAAGGGGCTCAGGTTCGGATATTTCGGATATCCGAAATAAGCTGTTTGAATGTATGGTTTTAAGATTAAGATGAATTTTTGGGTACCGGAGGGGTCGTATGCGTAAGGTGAACCGGCAATGGAGACTATGGGCAGGCGCTATGTCCGGTCTTATGTGTATGAGCCTCGGTGCCTGCGCCAGTAAACCTGATCGCGTCAACATGGTTGAGTCTCATCCGGTCGATGCAGGTGATCCCAAGATCGAAGACGACGATGCCTCATTCACAGAAACGGTAAGAAAAAGCGCCGGTGATGTCAGGGGCGGTTTTGGCGAAGCGGTTTCCGCACCTCTGGTCGATCTTAATCTCAAGCGTAAGGAAATACCGCCCGTGCTTCAGCGGGCTGTAGCCAATACCTATGACCTCGGCGGGCTATATCATTGCGAGGAAATGGCCGCCGAAGTCAGGCAGCTTGATGCGGTTCTGGGGCCGGATTTTGATGAGCCGCCTGCGCCCAACGAAATCGACACCTATACCGAACGGGGCGGTCAGATGGCCTCGAAATATACGCTGGATGCGGTACGCGGTGCCGCCACCGACATTATCCCCTATCGTAGTGTCATACGCCGCCTAACGGGCGCCGAAAAGCACCACAGGGCCTATGAAAAGGCCGTGGATGCCGGTCATGTGCGCCGCGCTTATCTCAAGGGCATAGGCATGCACAAAAATTGCGCCCCCCCGGCGGCACCATCGTGGTTCGTGCCTGCCGCTGAACCGGTAAAGGCCGAAGTTGCACCTCCGGCGATACCGGCCCCAACGAAAAAGCCAGCACCGCGTAAGAAATAAGGCTAGGCCTTCAGGTGACGCGCGCGGAAATCCTTGCGGAAGGCTTCAAACCGGCCTTCGGCAATCGCCAGACGCATGCTGATCATCAGGGCCTGAAAGAAGGCGATGTTGTGCCAGCTCAGCAGCATCTGCCCGAGAATTTCCTCGGCACGCACCAAATGATGCAGATAGGCTTTTGAATAGTCGCGGCTGGCCGGACAATCACTGTCGGCATCCAACGGCGTATCGTCCTCGGCAAAACGGGCGTTTTTGATGTTGATCGGCCCGTCCCATGTCCAGACCTGACCATGACGACCGGAACGGGTCGGCAAGACGCAGTCGAACATATCGACGCCGCGTGCGACGGCTTCGACCAGATCAATCGGCTTACCCACCCCCATCAGATAGCGCGGGCGATCCCACGGCAGGATGGGCGCAGAATAATCCAGCGTCTCACACATGGCCTCATGGCCTTCGCCGACCGCCAGACCACCGATGGCATAGCCGTCAAAGCCGATCTCAAGCAGACGATCAGTTGATTCGCGGCGTAAGGTTTCAAAGGTCGAGCCTTGCTGAATCCCAAACAAGGCCTGCGTGTCGCGTTCGCCAAACGCCTGTTTGGAACGTAGCCCCCAACGTGCCGAAAGCTGCAATGCCTTTTGCGCGCGGGCTTCCTCGGCGGGCCAGGACACGCACTCATCAAGCTGCATGACGATATCGGAGCCCAGCAGATCAGCCTGAATTTCAATCGACCGTTCCGGTGACAGGACGTGCTTTGAGCCATCAAGGTGGCTGCGGAAGGTGACGGCTTCTTCGGTGACCTTGGAAATCTGCGACAGGCTCATGACCTGAAAGCCCCCGGAATCGGTGAGGATCGGGCCATTCCAGCCCATGAATTTATGCAGGCCCCCAAGGCGCTTTACCCGCTCCGCCGTTGGGCGCAGCATCAGGTGATAGGTATTGCCAAGAATGATCTTCGCATTGGCCTGACGCACCATATCAAGCGTCAAGGCCTTAACCGTGGCGGCGGTGCCGACGGGCATAAAGATCGGGGTCGGTATATCGCCGCGCGGCGTTTTCAGGACTCCGGTGCGAGCCTGACCATCGGAAGCGGTGATTTCAAAAGGGAAACGTGCCATGCGCGCCTCATAGCGGGCTTGGAGCGGCACGTAAAGGCTGGGCACTGGCGCTAAAGGGCGAAAGGCGTATAAGGCCCCCATGACACAGGACATTGCCCCGTTTTACACCATAGAAATCAGCCGTCTCGCCCATGACCTCAAGGCGCAGGGGCGATCCATAATCCACATGGAGTTCGGTCAGCCATCAACCGGTGCGCCCAAAGACGCCGTCGATGTGGCGCATCGCGTTCTGGATTCCGAGACTATGGGCTATTGGGAAAGCCCTATGCTCAAGCAGGGGCTGGCGCGCTATTATGCCGATAGCTATGGCATTGAGGTTGATCTGGAGCGCTTTATTCTGACCTGCGGGGCGTCACCGGCACTGGTGCTGGCCTTAAGTGCCGGTTTTAAAGCCGGTGCGCGCATTGCTCTGGCGCGGCCGGGCTATGTGGCCTACCGCAATGTGCTGAAGGCGCTCAATATGACACCGGTTGAAATCGCTTGCGGGCCGGAGGTGCGCTACCAACTGACGGCAAAGGCGCTGGCGGCACTTGATCCGGCACCTGACGGGGTAATTATCGCCAGTCCGGCCAATCCGACCGGTACGATCATCGCGCCTGAGGAACTCAAGGCTATTGTCGCGGCCTGTCGTCAAAGGGGTATTCGGATTGTATCGGACGAGATCTATCACGGTCTGAGCTATGTTGAGCCCGCTCATTCCTTGCTGGAATATGCGCCCGATGCCTGGGTTATCAGCAGTTTTTCCAAATATTTCAGCATGGTCGGCTGGCGGCTGGGCTGGTGTCTCGCGCCGCAATCGTACCTTTCGGTGGCGCGCGCCTATGCTGGGAATATGTTCCTGACGGCCCCGTCACTCAGCCAGCATGCCGGTCTTGCGGCCTTAGGGTGCCGTGACGAGCTTGAGGGCCGTGTCGATACCTATCGCCGTAACCGGCAGATTTTGCTTGAGGCCTTACCGCGCCTTGGCCTGAAGCAGATCGCCCCGCCTGATGGGGCCTTTTATGTCTATGCCGACATCAGCCACCTGAGCCATGACAGCCTGTCTTTCTGTAAGCAACTGTTGCAGGATACCGGCGTCTGTACGGCCCCCGGCATAGATTTTGATCCCGTCGACGGTACGCACTTTATCCGCTTCAGCTTTGCCGTTTCCACGTCTCAGATTGAGGCAGCCATCGAACGCATGGTGCCGTGGTTTCAGGCTTACGGCTGAAACGATGACCGATTAGTCAGAAAACAGGCATCGCCATAGGAGAAAAAGCGGTAGCGGTTTTCAATCGCGTGCGCATAGGCGGCTTTCATGGTTTCGGTGCCGGCAAAGGCAGAGACCAGCATAAACAGGGTCGATTTCGGCAGGTGGAAGTTGGTCCACAATATATCGGCTGATCTGACCTTCACCCCCGGCGTAATAAAAATTGCGGTTTCAGCGGCAAAGGGGTGAATGATACGCTGATCGTCACAGGCGCTCTCAAGCAACCTCAGGGCCGTGGTGCCGACGCAGATGATCCGGCCACCTGCCGCGCGGGTCGCATTGATCCGGGCAGCAGAGTCAGGGGTAATGATGCCAAATTCAGCGTGCATTTTGTGGTCTTTGGTATCGTCCACCTTGACCGGCAGGAAGGTGCCCGCACCGACATGCAGGGTAATTTCTTCGGTCAGGACACCCATATTGGCCAGTTTTTCCAGTAATTCCGGCGTGAAATGCAGCCCCGCCGTCGGCGCGGCCACCGAACCTTCGGTGCGGGCGAAAACGGTCTGATAGTCCTCCAGATCCTGCGCATCTTCGGGACGTTTGGAGCGAATATAGGGGGGCAGGGGCATGCCACCCAGGCGGTGCAGACCGTTGATCAGATCGGCGGGCGACTGATCAAAACGCAGAACATAGATTCCGTCCGCGCCCTTATCCGCAACGCTTGCGGTCAGGGGATCGGTTTCCCCGAACCGCACCCTGTCGCCCTGACGTATCTTGCGGCCGGGTT
This sequence comes from Asticcacaulis sp., assembly GCA_039206455.1. Classification (GTDB taxonomy): domain Bacteria; phylum Pseudomonadota; class Alphaproteobacteria; order Caulobacterales; family Caulobacteraceae; genus Asticcacaulis. Next base: position 6,003 of record JBCEBX010000087.1, on the reverse strand, counting down.
TCAGGAAGGCTTCCCAGCTTGGGCCATCAAGCGATTTGATCAGGGTGGCCTCAAAGCCTGCATTCTGCCCGTCACGGTGACGCACGCCCTTAAGCTGGGTCGGCAGGACGCGGGTATTGTTAAGCACAAGCAGGTCACCGGCGCGTAAAAGCGCGGGCAAATCCCTCACGCACAGGTCGCGTCGGGCGTCTTCGCTCTCGACCACCAGAAGGCGTGCCGCTTCGCGCGGCACCATCGGGCGCAGGGCAATTAAATCTTCAGGAAGGTGAAAATCGAAATCTGAAACAAGCATGTCCGCTTAAGAAGCGAGATGCATGTAAAAATCAAGAGGCTAAAGACGGTGTCTCATGAGCGGCTGCACCGGAAATCCAGGCCGAGGTTTCGCCGAAATCTTTGAATACGCGAAATTCGCGTGTGGGAAATTCCTGTCTGTAGGCAGAAAAGCGGGCCTGAACCAACGGGTCTTCGCTGATGATGGCCACCTTGCGGCCCTTGTCACGGCCCTTGGCGATTTCCGCCCAGTTCATGGCCAGCAAGGTAAGTTCTTCAAAGGGGACAAAGCCTTCGAAACGCCGCATGTCAAACACCATGTCATAGAGCCATGGCGCGTCCATGGATTTCAGATTGGCCGACAGGGCTTCCACGATCTCATGCCCCGGCAGGTTTCCGATATATCGGATAACCACCAGTTTTTGAGCGTCATCAATATTGAAGCTAAGGCGCGGGCGCATAGGGACGGGCTCTGGCTCTCTGTACAACAACGGAAACGTTTTCTATTCTATCGTATGACATATGATAGTTAAGAAAAGCCTTAACCGGTTGCATTTTGTTGCAAAAGCCCGCCCTGATAGCTTTTTATTCAGCGTCAGCAGCGACCTTCATGGACACGATCTTGCCAGGGCTGCGGGGTGGTTCACCCTTGGGCAGGGCATCGACATGATCCATACCTTCGATGACTTCACCCCAGACCGTATACTGGCCATCAAGGAAGCGGGCATCATCAAAGCATATGAAGAACTGGCTGTTGGCCGAGTCAGGATTTTGCGAACGCGCCATCGAGCAGACGCCGCGCACGTGCGGTTCACGTGAAAATTCGGCTTTCAGGTTTGGCTTGCTTGAGCCGCCAAAGCCCTGACCCTGAGGATCGCCACCCTGAGCCATGAAGCCCGGAATCACGCGGTGGAAGACGATGCCATCATAAAAGCCTTCGCGTGCCAGTTCCTTGATGCGGGCCACGTGGTTAGGGGCCAGATCAGGGCGCAGGCGAATGGTCACTGGGCCGCCATCAAGCGTCAGGATCAATGTGTTTTCGAGGTCTTCGGACATGAAATGTCTCCACAAAAGGGAAAAGGGTAAGGGGTATGTACGGGAACGAGGCGCAGATTTCAAAAAAATAAAGCCATGCCCTGCGCAAAAATCAGCTATAGTGAGCGGATGAGTAACGAAGACCTGAATGATCTCCCGCGCCGCAAGATGGTAAAACCGCCCACCGGTGGTGAGGCAACCAGCCGTGCCAAGGGCCATACGGCCGTCAAAACGGCCAAACGCCGAACGCAATCCTCGGCCAAATGGCTTGAGCGTCAGCTAAATGACCCGTTTGTGCAAAAGGCCAAGGCTGAGGGCTGGCGCTCACGTGCCGCCTTCAAGATCATGGAAATCGATGATCAGCATCGCCTGTTTAAAAAAGGCTCACGCGTGGTCGACCTTGGTTGTGCGCCTGGCGGCTGGGTTCAGGTGGCGCTGAAACGCGGCGCATCGCATGTGGTTGGGATCGACCTTTTGCCGGTTGACCCGATTGCCGGTGCGGATCTGATCGAGGGCGATTTCACTGATCCGAAAATTGCCGAGCAGCTTGAAGCGCTCATGGGCGAAAAGCCCGATGTGGTCTTGTCTGACATGGCGCACAATACGATTGGCCATAAGCAGACCGATCACCTTAAGATTGTGGGCTTGATTGAAATTGCGGTTGATTTTGCCCTGCGCAACCTCAAACCGGGCGGCACCTTTGTCACCAAGGCGTTTCAGGGGGGCGAAACCAAGGATATTCTGCTGACGCTGAAAACGCACTTTAGGGAAGTTAAGCACTTTAAACCCAAAGCCAGTCGTGCAGATTCGTCAGAACTATATGTTGTGGCGTTGGGCTTTAAGGATAAGGGGCTGTCTTGAGTTCAGATTTTACCCGTCCGTTTTTTCTGTGGTGGAATGTCGCTGAGCGCACCAGCCGGATGATGTTTGATTCCGCCGAGGTCATCGAATGCCGTCTGGGGCAGATGGCGGAGGCGAAATCCACACCTGCCGAAATGATGCTGATGGGGCAGGAGAAAATCGAAGCCGCCACAGAATCCCTGACGGGCATGGGGCTATACTGGATGGATATCCAGCGGCGTCTTGGCCAGAAGACCCTGAAAACGGCACTGGATATCGGTCAGGATGCTTTGTCCCTGTCTATGAGCCGTACGCCTTCGGAATATCTTACGCATCAGGCAGCCCTGAATCAGAGCCTGTTTAACGGGGCGCGTCAGGTGTCAAAACTTTCGGGTGAGTCGGCGCATCTGACCGGAAAGGCGCTCAAGCCGGTGCGCAAACGCACCTCGGCCAATGTGAAGCGCTTACGTAGCGTCAAAAAACGCGGATAATCGTGAAGGTTCGGATCAGGTCTGAAACAATATTTTCCTGCAAAAAGTAAATCCATGCCCTTTACGTGGCGGGCAGTTTAGCCTAGTGACAACCCGCAAAATGGAGAGTCCCCGATGGAGATACGCGAAGGCTTAACCTTCGACGACGTTTTGCTGGAACCCGGCCCCTCAGAGGTCGTTCCGACTGAAGTCGACACGAAAACCCGCTTTACCCGCACGATCAACCTGAACATCCCGCTGGTATCCTCAGCGATGGATACGGTGACCGAAGCGCGTCTGGCGGTCGCTATGGCGCAGGCCGGTGGTCTGGGGATTATTCACCGCAATCTCAGCATCGAGCGTCAGGCCGACGAAATCCGCGAAGTGAAGCGTTATGAATCGGGCATGGTCATCAATCCGGTGACTATTCATCCGGATACAACGCTTAATGAAGTGCGTGACATTGTGGCCCGCCGCAATATCTCAGGCTTTCCGGTGGTCGAACGCGACACCAACAAGCTTGTGGGTATGCTGACCCACCGCGATATTCGTTTCGAATCCGACGGCTCCAAGACGGCATCCGAACTGATGACGCGGGAAAACCTCATTACCCTGACGCAGGGGGCTGACCCATCTGTGGCCCGTGGCCTGATGGCCAAACACCGCATTGAACGTATCATTGTTGTTGATGACGCCTATCGCGCCATCGGCCTTTATACCGTTAAGGACATCGAAAAGGCACAGGCCTATCCGCTGGCTGCCCGTGATGAGGCCGGACGGCTTCTGGCCGGCGCGGCTTCGACGGTGGGTGACGCCGGTTATGAGCGCTCGGTCGCCCTGATCGAAGCCGGTGTGGACGTGGTGGTGATCGACACCGCGCACGGTCATTCGTCACTGGTGTCTCAGGCGGTTCTTCGTTTGAAAAAAGAATTCCCCAACACTCAGATCGTGGCCGGTAATGTGGCGACATATGAGGCGACCCGTGCCCTGATCGATGCGGGTGCAGACGGTGTTAAGGTCGGTATCGGGCCGGGCTCCATCTGTACCACGCGCATGATTGCCGGTGTGGGTGTGCCTCAGTTGACGGCAATCGTTGACAGTGTGCGTGCCGCTGAAGGGACAGGCGTGCCGATAATTGCTGACGGCGGTATCAAGTTCTCTGGTGATCTGGCCAAGGCGCTGGCCGCCGGTGCTTCGACCGCTATGCTGGGGTCAATGTTCGCCGGTACCGAAGAGGCGCCTGGTGAGGTTATTCTCTATCAGGGCCGTTCGTACAAATCCTATCGCGGCATGGGCTCGGTTGGGGCTATGGCGCGGGGTTCTGCGGACCGTTACTTCCAGAAAGACGTGCAGGATTCCATGAAGCTGGTGCCGGAAGGTATTGAAGGTCAGGTGCCCTACAAAGGCCCGATCGCACCGGTTCTGCATCAGCTTGTGGGCGGTCTTCGGGCTTCTATGGGCTATGTCGGTGCACCGACCCTGCCGGAGTTCCAGAAGCGCGCCAGATTCGTGCGCATCACCAATGCAGGCTTGCGTGAAAGCCATGTCCACGACGTGATGATCACCCGCGAAGCCCCGAACTATCGCCAATAAAGGAACAGGCACATGACGCAGGAACTATGGGTACTGGTTCTGGCGGCGATCTGGGGTCTGATACAGATTCTGGTCGCCGCCGCGTCACCCATGACGCAAAAGGGCTATTGGGAATGGAATGCCAGCCCGCGCGACGAGCCGTTTGATCTGGGGCCTGTGCCTGCGCGTTTGCGGCGGGCCTATCAGAACTATCTGGAAACCTTTCCGTTTTTTGCCGCCCTTGTTGTCGCCGCGGCGATTGTTGGACATTCCGATGCTCTGTCGCAATGGGGCGCATGGGTTTATCTGGGGGCGCGTCTGTTGTATTTTCCGGCCTATGGGGCGGGGACTAAGTTGCGCAGCCCGTGCTATCTGGTCTCGCTCGTGGGGATAGGGCTGGTAGCTGTTTCTGTGATCGGGAGTGCCCTTTGACCCCTGCTGCCCGACTGCAAGCCGCTGCCGATATTCTCGACCTTCTGAAAAATTCGCGCCGTCCGGCAGAGGAAATCCTCAAAGACTGGGGGCGTAATAACCGTTATGCCGGTTCCAAGGACCGCCGTGCCATTGCCGATAAGGTCTATCAGGCTACCCGTGCACGTGAACGCTTGTCTTTTGCAATGGACAACGGTTCCGGTCGGGCGCTGGTGCTGGGGGCGCTGCATTTCCTTGATGGCGTGACGCTTGAGGAAATCGATGCGCTCTATACCGGCGAAGGTTATGCCCCGCAAAAACTATCGGTTGCGGAACGCAAGCGACTTGAGGCCGGTGCCGGAGAAGCCCCTGAATGGCTTGAGTCCGGTCTGCCTGCCTTTGTCGTCGAGCGACTGAAGGCGGTTTATGGTGAAGGTGGATGGCTCAAAGAAGCCGAAGCCCTGATGTTGCCGCGTGCGCCAATTGATCTTCGGGTAAATGGGGATCGGGCGTCGCTGATCGAGGGCCTGAAAATGCTTGGCTACAAGGCTGAGCCAACGCCCTTTTCTGCCCATGGCATCCGCCTGCCGGCTGATCCGCCGCCTAATGTGCGTGCACTTCCGGCCTTCCGTCAGGGGACGATCGAAATTCAGGATGAAGGCTCGCAACTGGCCGGTTTTCTGGCGGGTGCACAGGCGGGCATGACCATTGTCGACTATTGCGCCGGTGGAGGGGGCAAGACACTGGCCCTGCTTCAGGCCATGAGCGGTGCCAATGGGGAAGTATCCGGCAGGCTGATCGCTTCGGATGTTGAAAAGACCCGCCTGAACAATATCAAACCGCGACTGGCCCGCGCTGGTCTTGAGGCGGATTTACGTCAGCTTGGCCCCGAAGGCGAGGGGCTCGAAGACCTTGAAAATCAGGCCGATCTGGTGCTGGTCGATGCGCCCTGTTCCGGTTCCGGTGTCTGGCGCCGCAGGCCCGAAACCGCGCATCGCCTTGAGGAAACCGAGGTGCGTCGTCTGCATGATCTGCAATCGGCTATTCTGGCACGCGCCGCAAAGCTGGTGAAGCCCGGCGGTATGCTCGCCTATGCCACCTGTTCCATCCTGCCGGATGAGAACGAAGAAACAGCAGATCGGTTCGAAGCCGCTCACCCCGAATTTACACCGCGCCCGCTCATTGAGGCGCTGAATAATCCCCACATCACCCCACAAGGGGCAGAGGCGCTGGGTTGGCTGTCGCAAGGTGGCCACCGTTTGCGCCTGTCGCCGGAAACCTCTAACACCGATGGTTTCTTTGTCGCGCTCTATAGGAAGAAAGCCTGATCATGTCGCCCCATGAAAAAGTCCTGATTATCGATTTCGGATCGCAAGTTACCCAGTTGATCGCCCGTCGCGTCCGC
>JBCEBX010000086.1:3973-5571 GCA_039206455.1 Asticcacaulis sp. | reverse complement strand
GGCTATACACCATCATAAGGGTTTTGTCTAACAACTGCTTATTTTCCTATGGTTGAATTAAAATGCGATTGCCACCGATGGTTCGCTCTGATACCGGAAAATAGAGTATTTGTTATGGGGGAGGCTGTGTTGAACAGAACCGTGTCCTTGCTGGCGATGGCCAGCTGTGTTGCCTTGTTGACAGCCTGCGGCGGGGGAGGCGGCGGTAGCGGTGCCCCGGGTGGTGGTGGTGTTATTACGCCACCACCTGTACCGCCTCCGCCACCTCCACCGCCTGCATCAGACGCCGGTTATAATAAGAACGATTGTGTCGCTAAACCTATGGCGCTGGCGTGCGGCTTGACTCCAGAAAGCTTAAGGGTCATCGGCGGAAATGTACTCAAGTTAGGGTATCATCTGACACAATCGAGATATACTTCATACACAACAGATTCAGATCTAAACATCGGAATTATATCCGGTGTATCGGGCGTGTCCGGTGACGAAAAGTATGAGGTTATATATACGAACGACAAGGACGAACATATACGTATCCCGATGGGACCTAGGTTCGAAGCCGAACGTATACAAGGCATGAAGGCACAATATTATTTCTGCAGCCAGGATATTAACAGTTGTCCGCCGGTCATGATGTGGTTTCTGGATGCGGCAACGGCTGAATCTGGAAGTCTGGATTACGTTCTGCCTTTCATTTACGAGAACCGTTCGGGGATTGAGAATGATATATTTTATGGAGTCTTCGGGCAGCCAACGGGGCAGTTTCGCAACGATGCCCGTACGGGCAGCGCGGTCTTTGCGGGCACAGCATTTGGTGAGTTGCGGGTTGTTGGCGTAGCGGCACAAACGACTCGTGCCAGACTATGGATGAGAGCTGATTTTGAGACGGGGAGTGTCAGCGGCTCTGTCACTGACTTTGTTGCATATACGACAAGCCGTACCGAACCTGCCTTCTCACCACTGCCGGCTAATCCGGACTTCGATTTTACCGCTCATCTTGAAGTGAGAAGTGGAAAGTTTGAAGGTAGCGCTAAAAGCCGATATGGCGGGATGGGCCTGGATGGTTATATTGTGGGGGGCTTCTACGGACTGTCTGGTTTTTCACCCGAGGAAGTGGGGCTGAACTATATACTTGGATCGCCCTTATCGGGCGACTATCTGATGGGAGCCGCTGTCGGTGGGCTATCGAACGCACCGCCTCCGCCTCCGGGGCCTACACCACCCCCGCCACCACCGCCTCCGCCGCCACCGCCTGCGGGTTGCATTGAGAGCGTGTGTCTGAATGGCAATGAAGTCTTCCGCGGCGTGTCGAGCCTGATCAGTGTGCGTAACGCATCACCGGGCTTAGCCACCCCCATGGCGACGGCATGGATCAATCCAATGAGCGACAATGTCACGGTAGGCGTCAACCCGGGCGCTCAGCCCAATGACTGGATAGGCGTCAGTTATGATATTGCTTACAAGGCAAATGGTATTGATTATGACGCGACCTTTATTACCGTGAATAGCTTTACAGATATATTTGGTGGGGGCAGGATCGGCTACAGAAGTATCAACGGATATGGTGAGAATTTTTATCTGTTCGATCTTGAAAGCACCTT
>JBCEBX010000086.1:0-3963 GCA_039206455.1 Asticcacaulis sp. | reverse complement strand
CCTTAAGTGGCAGTCTTGATTTTGTGCAACTGGCGTCCTTTGAGCGTGAGACCAGTGCCAATACGGCGGAAATGGCCTTTATCGTCTATGGTCGCCAGACTCTGGCGGCGGATATGCCGACGACAGGCTCGGCTCAGTTCGCAGGTAACGGGCGTGGAATCTATATCCCTCGAGGCGGCGGTCTCCTGCTTACGCATAATGACATAGATATGGATGCCAATTTCGCGACCGGAAAGGTCTCCGGCGCTGCCACCAATTTCAGGCTGGTTGATGCGGGTACGGGAAATCTGGTCACCCGCAGTGAAAAGCTTGATTTTCTTTATTCCGGTACAATCAACAGCGGCACATCGACCTTCTCAGGCACGGCCATTAGCGCCCTGCCGTCCAGTGCCGGCGGGCTGAATATCACGGGGCAGGTAGAAGGTGCATTCTTCGGACCTGCCGGACAGGCACCGGACGAAGCGGGTCTGACCTACAAGCTAGGGACGCCGATCACTGACGCCTTCATGACCGGAGGGGCCGTGCTTGGTAAGCAGTAGGATTACAGGCGGCGCGTCGATTGTCGCGTGCCTCCTGATGGCTGCTGCAGGCGCTTCTGTCCAAGCTCAGGCGATGCCGCCGGAAACTGCGGCTGATGATGAGGCGTTTGCACAAACGCTTCAGCAATTTATAGCGGCGAAAGACTATAGCGGGGCGCTCAGTCTGCTTGAAAGTCGGCCTGACATTAAGGCGCGGCCGGACGGTTTTCGGTTGTGGGTGCAACTTCTCGCCGAAACCGGTCAGGAAGATGAAGCGCTGGCGCGTCTTGAGGCGTTTCTGGCGCAGCATCCTGATGACGCCGTGGCGCGTTTTCAATTAGGGGAACTGAGATATCGCAGACGTCACGATCAGGCGGCGGCTCAGGCCTACCGGTTGGCACTGGCTGGGGCGCTTGATCCCATGCGTCAGCGCATGGCCGAAAGCCGTCTGACGCAACTGGCGCAGCGCAAGCCTTGGCGGGCCTGGGTTGGGGCGGCTATTGCACCGGACAGCAATTTCAACAGCGCAACGGATGCGGGGATTGTTGAAATCTTTGGCTTGCCTTTCCGGCTGAATGACGAGGCGCGCCGTAAGGCAGGCGTCGGATTTCAGGCCTATGGCGGTGTGGAATATAGCCATAAGGTGTCCGAAAACATGGCCCTGAGAGCCTCGGTTTCCGGCGCGGTGACGGACTTTTCAGGCCGTTTTGCGGATAATGCCAGCCTGTCCTTACGGGCAGGGCCGGAATGGCGTTTGGCCCCAACGGCAGTCGTTTCCGTGCATGCGGGGCGGTCTTACCGCTGGTTTGGCGGTACGCTTTATGAAACCGGCGCTGGCCTTATCGGCGAGGCGGATATTTACGGCCATAACCGGCGTTATAATGCGGTCATACAGGCTGAGAAGATTGAGGATCATCTGGGCGGTACACGCGATGGCTGGCGATATGGGGTATCACTGGCGCGGACACGTTATCTGAGCGCGTCTACCTTGTGGCGGCTGAGCGGAAGCGCTAACCGACGTGAAATGAATGCCGCCGAAAGCTATACCCAGACCCAGATCGGTGTTGGGCGGTTATTTTCCGGCCCCCTTACGACAACGATCTATGCGGAACTGTCCGGTGTGCACAGAACCTATGATGAGGTTCAGACGGCGTTTGGCAAGCAGCGTGAAGATAACGAAGCGTCTCTGGAGGTGCGCATAAGCAAGCGTGATTGGGTCATAAGAGGCGCGCAGCCTTATGTGTCCGTGCTTGGGGTGCAGAGCCGTTCATCCATTGATCTTTATAGCTATAGCCGAACTCGCGTCGAATTCGGTTTTACGCGGGAATTTTAAGAACAATCCATGCCGCGTGGCCCATCAATATGGCGACGCCAGTAAAATTGATAAGGAACACCATGCCACGCAGGGGGATATTACTGGTCAGGGTCTGAACGGCGCTGTGAATGAGGCGTCCGGCGAGGAACAGCCATGCGGCCGCGATATCAATAGCGGTGACGGCATTTGAAAAATAGATGAAGGTCGCCGCGAACAGGGCAAAGATCGGCAGTTCGAACTGGTTCGACAGATTACGGGCAACGCGTTTCGAGCGCGACGGGTCGGCACCGGCATTAACAAAATCGCCAACCGTGACCTCGCCTTTGGCCACCGCCCTTTGGCGCAGGATGGTCAGCCAGACATAGAGCAGGGCGACCAGCGCAAAATGGCCGAAAAAGGGCAGGATAAACCACTGATTGAGAGTCACATAGCCTCCGGCATAGAGAAAGGCCCCTTCACACGAAGGAGCCTTTGGGAAGGGGCCTTGAGGATTAGCGCTTGAAGAGGCCGCCGAGCAGGTTGCCGACCGCACCGGCATCAATGCCTTTACCGCCCAGAAGGCCGCCGAGGGCATCGGCAATCCCGCCTTCGGGCAACTGGCCGTTCGGCGTCAACTGATCAATCACGCCGGGCAGCAGGCTGGCGATCTGCGACGGATCAATGCCGAAACGCGATGCCAGCTGGGTCAGTTGTTCATTGCCGAGAATGTTCTGGAGTTGTTCAGCGGATACAGGAAGATTTTCCCCATTCCCGATCCATGATTGCACGACCTCACCCAGACCGCCCTGAGACAGTTGCTGCAATATGGTCTGAATGCCGCCATTGCCCAAAAGGTCGCCAATCGCGCCAAGGTCGAAGCCGCCTTTGCCACCGAGAAAATTGTTCAGCATGATATATTCCTGTCATCAAAAAAGCTGGCGCGATCATGGGCTTTGTCTACGATTCACGCCAGTGATTTTTAATTACAGATATGTGTCAGCTTTATGCCTTCAGGGTCTGCGCCAGACTGTCACGGGCTGGAACCGGATTGTGACCGGTCAGGGTTTTAACGGCGTCTGTGACCGCACTGAGTTCATCCTGACGGACGGCCTTTTCAAATGACACCAGCATGTCGGCGACAAAACCGGGCAGACCGGCCTGCGTCAGGCCTCCGTGCAGCTGGTCGTCGCTGATTTCGATGAGGTCGATGGGCTTGCCGGTGACCTCGGTGGCGATACGGGCGATGTCGGCATAGTTGAGCGCTTCGGGGCCGGTCAGTTCATAAATGGCCTTGGGCGCGGGCGGGTTAAGCAGAACCGCAGCGGCGGTTGCGGCACAGTCTTCGCGGGTGACATAGGCGACCTTGCCGCCAGCTGTGGAGGTAAACCACTGACCGCTGGAAAGGGCCTGAGCGAGGCCGCCAAGCAGGTTTTGCGTGTACCAGTTGTTACGCAGGATCGTATAGTCCAGACCGCTGTCGATGATCGCCTGCTCGGTGCCATAGTGATCAGGGGCCAGCGTCAGGGAACTTTCAGGCACCGGGTTGGGCAGGGAGGTGTAGATGATGTGCTTTACACCGGCCGCTTTGGCGGCGGTGATGGCGGTAGTATGCTGACGCAGGCGCTTGCCTTTTTCGTCGATACTGTCGGTGGAAATCAAAAGCAGGCGGTCAACACCTTCGAACGCAGTCGCAAGCGTTTCCGGCTTATCAAAATCGGCAGCGCGGGTTTCAAAATCGCTGTCTGAGAGTTTGGCGGGATCGCGCGTGGCGGCAATCACCTTATGGCCAGCCGCGTTTTTCAGGTGGGAGAGGACTAGCTGGCCCAACTGGCCCGAAGCGCCGGTGACGAGTAATGTGGACATGGCACGGTTCCTTGAATATATTAACAGTCTCAAATTGAGATCAGGTATAATTTAGGAAGTTTTGGAAAGCTGTAAAGACGGCAGCTTTTTGTACCATAGGGAGCCGGAGGTAACCATTGGCTGACACGCAGAACAAAATATCAGATGTGGCTCAGGTCGCTGATAGCGTGATGAGCGCCGGTTTTGACATGCGCAACTGTCCGGTGCGCGATGTACTTGATCAGATCAGTGGTAAGTGGTCCAGCCTGATCCTTCTGGCCTTAAGCACGGAGCCGCACCGGTTCGGGG
>JBCEBX010000085.1:0-5582 GCA_039206455.1 Asticcacaulis sp. | reverse complement strand
AGCGCCCCACTGCACATTGTCATAGGGGCTGTCGATCGCTTCACCTTTGGGCAGGAGCAGGAAATATTTTACATCCAGAAGCCTCGCGGTTTTGTCGGCGCGTTCCAGCAACTGCCCCATGCGGGCAAAATGCCAGCTTTCGTCGCGCGACATGGCGTTGATCAGCATGCCGGCAAAGTGGTTTCCTGACCGGCGGACCTCGTTGTAATAGCTCTCCAGCGCCCCAACCGAGCGTTTGCGGCTATGGGCCTGCGTCAGGTGATAAAGCTCGTTGATACGCTCCCAGACATCAACCGGAATGACCTCGCGGATGGTGCGGGCATTTTCACGCGCCTTATTGATGCACGACAGGATAGAATTCGGATTCTTGTCATCAAAGGTCAGGAACCTGACGACGGATTTCTCATCGGCATGTTCATAGCGCTCTTTGAAGGCCTCTTCGTCATCCGAAGCCGAAATCAGCGGCAGCCACTGGGTCTGATCGACCGGCAGGGCCAGATCGAGCATCAGGTGCGTATTGACGTCAATAAAGCGGGCGACATTTTCGGCGCGTTCCAGATAACGCGACATCCAGTAAAGCGAATTGGCAACGCGACTAAGCATAAATGGCTCCCGTTTGGGGATTATGGTTATGGCAGCACAGGCAGGCGTTACGCATGGGGGCGTTCTCCGGCGTAACGGTGAGATTCCTCGGTATCGGATAAGACCCACGTATCTTTTGAGCCGCCGCCCTGAGACGAATTAACGACCAGAGACCCTTTCTTGAGCGCCACCCGCGTCAGGCCGCCGGGCAGGGTGAAGACATCCTGACCGTAGAGGGAGTAGGGGCGGAAATCGACGTGACGGCCCTCTATGCCGCCGGAGGTCAGGGTGGGGGCGCGTGACAGCGACAGCGTCGGCTGGGCGATATAGTCGCGCGGCTTGGCCTTAATGCGTCTGGCGAATTCCTTTTGCTCGGCCTTTGTCGATTTTGGCCCGATCAGCATGCCGTAACCGCCCGAGAGATTCACCGCCTTGACCACCAGCTTATCAAGGTTATCAAGCACATAGGCCCGCTCTTTCTCATCCTCGCAGATATAGGTCGGCACATTCGGGCTGATGGCGTCTTCACCGAGATAGTATTTGATGATCTTAGGCACATAGGCATAGACGGCCTTGTCGTCGGCAATGCCCGTCCCCGGCGCATTGGCCAGCGCCACCGTCCCCTTACGATAACAGCGCATGATGCCCGGCACGCCCAGAAGCGAATCTTCGCGGAATATCTCAGGGTCGATAAATTCATCATCGATGCGCCGATAGATGACGTCGACCTGCTTCAGGCCATTGGTCGTGCGCATGAAGACCTTGTCGTCTGACACCAGAAGGTCAGACCCCTGACAGAGCGGCACGCCCATTTGCTGCGCCAGATAGGCATGTTCAAAATAGGCGCTGTTATAGATGCCCGGCGTCAGCACGACGATGTTCGGATTATCCTTGCCGTCGGGCGCGATATATTTCAGCGTCTGATAAAGATGGTCGCCGTAATTCGAGACCGGCCGCACCTTGAGGGTCTGAAAGCCTTGCGGAAACAGGCGCTTGAGAACCGCGCGGTTTTCCAGCACATAGGAAATGCCTGACGGGCAGCGCAGATTATCCTCAAGCACATAGAACTCGCCGTCCGCGTCACGAACAAAGTCGGTGCCGGAAATATGCGTCCATATACCCTTGGGCGGCGACAGGCCTTCGCAAGGCTTGAGGTAACAGGCAGACGAGAAGATCATCTCCGCCGGAATGACCTTGTCCTTCAGTATCTTCTGGTCGTTATAGATGTCCTGAATAAACAGGTTCAGGGCATGCAGGCGCTGGGTAATGCCCTTTTCCAGCCGCCCCCAGTCTTCGCTGGAGATCAGTCGCGGAATGATGTCGAAGGGCAGGATTTTTTCGGTGCCCTTCTTGTCACCATAGACATTGAAGGTGTTGCCGGACTGATAGAGAATATCTTCGGCCAGTCTCTGGCGACGCTTTAAATCGCCGCGCCCGAGAGCGTTTATCTCTGCAATAAGGGGGGCAGCGGATGGATGAGGGGTGCCGCACTGGGCGAACAGTTCATCGAAAAAGCCGTCTGTCTGATAGGTTTCCAAACTCATAGCCGCCCTCCGTTAATTTTCAAAGAAACACCTCATTGACCTTTACCTCGACCTTGAGCGTTTCCCTGCCGCCGCCCCGGTAAATGGTGCCGGAGGTAGGGGTGGCATCAAGATAGTTACGTCCGCAGGCGACGCGCACATGGTCTTGCGCCACGCGACAACCGTTGGTCGGATCAAAGCCGCGCCAGCCGACATAGGGGATATAGACCTCGGCCCAGGCGTGAGACGCGTCCGACTGGAATTTGTTCTCGTGGTTTTCGCCGGTATAGATATAGCCCATGCGATAGCGGGCTGGCACGCCCAGCAGTCGCGCCAGCGTAATGAACAGATTGGCAAAATCCTGACAGACCCCGCGCCGGTTGGCATAGACATCGAACGGCGTCGTCGAAACCGAGGTTGACCCCGGCACATAACCATAATCCCGATAAATGGTCTGGTTCATGTCATTGAGCGTATCAAGCAGATGATTGCCGTTCCGTTCGGAGAATGAACGTGCGTAGTTCAGTAACTCAACGATCTGGGTTTCCGGCATCTCCAGAACGATCATGTAAGGTTCCATGACCTGATTTTGCCAGGGCATCCATGAGATCGGCAGGTTGGTCTGACGTCGCGCAGGGCCATAATCGTCCGGTGCCTGACCAAATATCTTGACCAGAGACCGCACGGTAACATTGAGCGACGTATAGGGATTGATGATCGAATAGTGGATGTTCTGATTGCCGAACACATCCTCAAAGCGCACGCTTTCTCCTTCGGCAGACAGGCTTAAGGTCGAATGAATGACCTCCTGTACCTGATCTTCGACCGGCAGCAGGCGGAAGGTATGGGTCGAGTGCTCGACCGGCTGCGCATAGGTATATTCGGTCGTGTGCAGCACATCATAGAGCCGATAGGTCAGGGGGGTGCCATCCGGTGCGTGGGTAATCGACCGGGTATTGATGATGTGGGTGTGGGCCGGAATAATATGTGCCTGATGCGCGGTTTGCTGGTTCTGGGACTGAACACTGGCAAACAGGGCCGAGCGCTCGCTGGTATGCTCTTTAAGCACATTGGCAATGTGGTTCTGGCTGTCGGAGGGCTGGTCGCGCTGAAGGGTGGGCGGTGCCTTGGGCAGGGCCTCGGCCTTATTGGACCATACCAGAGAGCCTCTGCGGGCAATGATCATCTGGCCGGGTTGCATCGGCGTCCAGTTGCCATTGTTAAACGGCGACGACGCAAAGACCAGCGCCGTGCGAAACAGGTCACGCGGATTGTCTATGGCAAAGGAGGCGGCATCAGACTCAAAGCCTGTAGAATTATGCGGCGGGCTGATGCGGCTGTAATAGAGAGTGGATTCAGAGTGCTCACTATAAAAAACAACGACGCTTACCCCGTCCGAGATGGCGATATCCGCCGACCCCAGATCATCAAGCTGCATAAACCAGCTTAGAAGCACGTGATGATCGATATCGGCCAGCGTGCGCGCGCCATAATCCTGAATGCGCCCCAGAAGGAACACCAGCGCCAGTTCGGAATCGGTACGCCCCAAGGGCTCAAGGAAGATCGAGGTATTGTCATGCAGCTTACGCAAGGCCTCCTTATCGAGGTTGCCATTGTGCATAAAGACCCATTCCTGACCGGCGAAGGATCGGGTAAAGGGCTGGGTCTCCAGATGGGTATAGCCGGACGCGGCACCACGCACCTTGCAGAAGAAGACGGTTGAACGAAAGCCTTCCCAGTCGCTGATTGCGCCGCGAAAAGACACCGTGTCACGGGCGGCCGGATCCTTGGCCACTTGCGCGGCCTTGTTACCCGAAGGATACCAGGCCAGCCCCCAGCCGAGCGTGTGATCCCCTTTCTGGGGGCCTGAGCGAAACTTCAGGTCGATGACGGGCGAGCTTAACCCGTCGAAACTGAAAGCAAATATGTCACTGGAAATATCGCCGAACACGTTTCGTCCTTTCACGCCTCTGTACTAGACGGTGTAACCGTCTGGTTGTCTATAAGCTATGTGGTTCAGCTTGTTACACATTTTTCTCGTGTTAATTACAGGCTTGTGACAGGATGTGACATCCGCGCATGGTCAAATTTCCGCCGCCTTTGCGGTAACAGATGGGGGTACGTCCGCAACCAAAGGGGGCACACATGCCTGTATCTATTGCCAAATCCATTCTTGTTAGCGCAGGTGTTTCTTTACTGGCCTTACCGGCCGCCGCCCAGACCGCGGCATCAGGTTTTGATAAGGCCCCGTGGTGGGTGCAAACGCCTGTTATCACGCAGGTCGGCTATGTCCGCACCGAGGTCCCGGCCAATCGCGCACAGTTCTCGGCTTCGTTCCTTGCGGTCGGCAAAACCGCTGATCAGGCACAGGCCAAAGCCGTCGAGCAAACCCGCGCCCTGACCGAAGCCTTACGCAAACTGGGGCCCGACAAGGTTCAGATCAATACCGGTTTTTCCATGCGCGCCCTCTATGAGCAGTACCGTGACAAGGATGGCAACCGCGTTGAAAACCAGCGCGGTGACAAGATTGATTCCTATCAGGTGACCCTGACCGTGACGGTTAAGGTTCTGGATACATCAATCCTTGAACGGGCCTATGCGCTGGTGCTGGCGGCGTCGCCCACCAGTACGCAACAGGTCTATTTCAGCCTTGAGCCGGAAAATGAAACCAAGACATGGCTCTATTCCGAAGCGGTGAAGGATGCGGCGCGACGCGCCAATCTGGCGGTGACGGCGGCGGGCGCTAAGCTTGGCGGCGTCAAGGTGATCGACCCGACCGGACGGGCCTGTCAAACCGATATTCTGGCCCGTGGTGAGCCTAAGGACGGCGAAGATCAGGATGCCTACACAGTACAGGTAACCGGTGCGCGTGCCCGTATGGCGGCACCGCCCCCGCCACCGGCCCCGATGATGGCCGAAAGCGCCTCAGCGGTTGACCAGCTTGAAGCCAAGGCGGCGCAAAATGCCTTTATTCAGGAGCCGCCGCTGCATACCCTCACGGCGCAGGCCTGTGTGGTTTACGGGCTGAATTAGGCCGAAAACCACACAAAACAGGAATGTGCGTGGTTTAGGATAATCAAAGAAGGTGATACCCTGAGCGAAGTTGTCGCCGTAGGTACGTACTTCCGGATCGTAACCCGAATATTTGGTGATTAAAAACCAGTTTTGTACAGATGCGTAAATACGCAGATTGTTAATTCTTAAACGTTTTACAACATTATCGGCAAAGTTATAGCCTAATACAAGGTTACGCCCGCGGATAAATGAACCGTCCTCAACCATGTGGCTGTCTACAGTTGTGGTGTAGTATGCCGCTGATGGCCTGTTTTGGGCAATCATGGTGTTCTGGTTCTGAGGTGTCCAACCGTTAAGCACAGTTGCGTAGCTGTTTGCCTGGCCCGTACGATCCTCGCCAGAGTGGCGTGAAAGGTTCAGTATGTCGTTTCCGTATGAATACTGCAGATCAATGAGTAGATC
>JBCEBX010000084.1:0-5591 GCA_039206455.1 Asticcacaulis sp. | reverse complement strand
CGCAAAAGCGCAGCGATCCGCTCAGGCGCCGCTCGGCGGCTGGCAAGGAAGCGCTACAGCCCTTCGCTGTTCGTGCTTGAACCCAGTCTGCGTCCCAATTTTGCATGTTCTCCGATGATCAGAACGATTTCGCACTCGGCACCTGTCTTAATCAGACGCACGAAACCCACGGGAACATCGTTTCGGTCGTAGGTCATAAAGAAGCGGCCACCCTGATTGAACAGGTGCGTAAGGATGGGCATCTGAACCCGGTCCACGGCCTGCGCAATGAACCGGGATACGTTGCGTGAATCGCTCAGGTAGCGGGTGACACGTTCATCTTCCAGCCAGTCCATAAGGATCAATGCGTGTGTCCGGGTAATCTCCGGACGCAACGAAACAAAAGGCATGTTCATCATCGCCACCTTGGTCGCAAGAATGAAAGCCTGTCAGGGCAGGGGCCGTGAGGGTTCTTTCGTAAAAATAACCTCTTAGCAAAGATATATCCGCGAAAGCCAGCGCAGAAGCGTTCCTTGTGTGTGCTTAATCAAGGCTCTAACGGGCGATAAGGTAATCAATGGCCGCAGCCCCCCTGAGGTATAAACTGACCCTGTAGGTGCCGGCATTAATGAAGCCTGCGGTTTCGGTGGTTATCTCGGCCCAGTTTCCGCCGGCGTCCGGTGTTAGTGTCAGGGGCATTTCGGCGACGGTGATGCCGCTGATGTCAGTGACCTTAAGCTGGGCCTGAACGGGCTGAGTAACATGGTAGCGGATCAGATAGGCCTGTTTGGCCGCAAGACCGGTCGTGACCTCCCATGTCAGATACCCGTCGCTATCCATCTCGGCATAGGCCTGACCGGCATAGCCCTTAATCAGCGTGGCGACGCGCCCGCCCTCCAGTTTGGCCAGTTCGCCTTCGTGGAGGTTACGGTTACGCTCAAAGGTGAAGACCCCCGGTGCGAAAGGTGAGGGGAGAGCGCGGCGCACCAGTACCGGCTGATGGGCAGGGACGGTGACGGTTTCGCCTTTGGTGGCGCGGCGTTTGACAAAGGTCAATGCCGTAGCCGTGCCATTGCTGACGCTTTGGGCCTTGAAATCCGTCACGTCCCATCCGGCGGGGGCCTTATCTTCGGGGCGCAGAACCAGATAGAGATCGGCCTCGGTGCGCAGACTAAAGGTCGTCTTACCCTGTGAGGTGGCGCTTAGGGGGCGGATATAGTCGCTGTCGAGCAGCAGGTGCGGCAGGCGGGCAAAACGGGCCTTAGCGTCCGCATAGACCGCCTGACCATTATCAAGGAAGGTCGTGGCATTGTCTGCACCTGCAATCAGGTCGGTGCCGTCGAGACGGGCTTCGTGACCCTGACCGGCATGGCGGATGGCGATAGCGGCGATAACCGCCTGACCGGCCTTGATCTCAGGGAAGTGGAGGCGCAATTCGCCATTGACGGCCCTGGCGCGGACGACTTTTTTGACGGCGTGGTTGATACCGGCTTCGGCAAACAGGTCGAGATCGTTCAGCACCACCTGATCATTGACAGCAACATCAAAAATCCGCCAGCCGGTGGCCTCAATGCTGGCGTGACCATACCAAGGCTCGGCAAAATAAAGCTCGATTTCATAATCGCCGTTCGGTACGGCAAAGCGGTATTGCAGGCGATCACGCCCAAAGCGGTAGGTCTGGAACAGGCCCTGTTCGGGTGTGCCGTGGATCACATCATAGGAGATGCGGCGGCTGCCGAGCATGGGATCAAGATCGGGATAGTCCTCGGCCCAGCTCTGCCAGCCCCAGTGACGTCCCTCGGCCCATTGGCGATCTCCCATCCACAATTGCCCGTCCGCATCACGATAGTCAGCGCCACCGGCATTGACGCGATAAAGATAGGTTTGGCCGGTTTCGGCACGGGTAATTGGCGCCGCATCCTGAATCCGCGTGGCGAAATCCGGCGCTTCGGGCAAATGATTGAGGGTAATCAGGTCGCGGGCCTGAACCCTGTTGTCGTTCAGGCAGACCGCCGACAGCACATTATAGCGTACATCAACATCATCCCACTGGAACGGGCGACCATCGGCAGGCCGTTCACGACGCCCCAGAGACAGCTTGCCGCCGACATCGTTGAACAATTCCACGGCCTCACAGTTGGAATAGACCTGAAGGCCTGATTTGACACCGGCCTCAGTCCAGCGGTCAGGCCATGTATGCGAGACGATGTGCACCATCGGTGTTTTAATCGTCTTTGCGCGGTACATGTAATAGGCGTCGGTCGGCTCCCCCCACAGGGTCAGAAGCCCCTTGTTGTTGGACGGGCCGATATGTTCCAGCGGGCGGATGCCGTCAAAAATCTGGGTGCCATCGATGCGCATCGGACGGCCCGGATTTTCATGCGTCGTCAGAAGCCACTGGAAATCGCCCACGGCCTGACCTTCGACCGACAGGGCCAGACGGGTTTTCTTTTCGAGCAGGGCAGCCATGGCGGATTCGGAAAACACACCATTGGCGTAAGGGGCTTCTTCGTGCCAGCCCAATGACCGCCAGGCGCCATATTCCCCCACAAGGCCCTGCGTTTTCAGTTCCTCGGCATAGAGGTCGGCATTGCCACCATAGGTGCCTGACCAGTTTTGCGGCACATTCCAGTCAGTGCCTTCGCCGCCGTTGCACGAAACAATCAGGCGCTCAACCGAGGCCATCGGGTCATGTTCGCGGATAATGGCCACAGCTTCGCGGCTATAGTCGGCAGGCAGTTTGCTTTCGTTCTGAAGGCCCCACAGGAACAGGGCCGGATTGTTGCGGCGTTCCTTGACCCAATCGACCATCAGGGATTTGAAATTCGTGCGGAAGTTGGGGTTGTCAAACCACACATGGGCGGAAAACTGGGTCCACCACATCAGGCCATCACGGGCAAAGTGCTCCTGATAGCGCAGATTGTGCGGGTAATGCGCGTCGCGGAAAGCATTGAAACCACCGGCCTTTACCTGTCCGACACGGGCGGCTACCTGTTCGGGCGTAAAGGCCTGCGAGCCGCCAAGGTGGTGTTCGTATTCGGCGGTGCCGTGGATGTAGAAGGGCTTGTCGTTGATGAATAACTGCTTCTGACCAAAGGCATTATCGCGGATTTCGACCGTGCGGATACCGTAGGGTGTTTCGGTTTCATCGACGACCTTGCCGTTTTCAATCAGGCGGGTGCGCAGGGTGTAGAGATAGGGCGTCTCCGGTGACCACAGGTGCGGGCGGGCAATCTCGGACAGGGGTTGCTCAAACTGGGCCTTTTCTCCGGCCTTGAGGGTACGGGTTGTTTTTGACTGTCCGGCCACACGGCCCTGCGCATCAACCATTTCATTGACCAGCGTAAACTGACGCGGGCGCGCAGACAGATTTTCCAACTCATTGCGCACGGTCAGGCGGGCGCGTTCGGTATTGATATTGGCCTTGCCGCCCCACGCATAGACACCAAAGGGCTGTACCTTAAGACTGTTGGCCTTGATGACATGAACCGGCCGGAAAATGCCTAGTGGCTGTGAGCCTTCGGCAAAACCGTTGCGCGGCTGATCATCACCGGGCACCCACGGTAAATCTTCGATGCCGTCAGGGTTTTCGGCACGCACCGCCAGCAGGTTGCCGCCGTCCTTCACGGCATCGGTGACATCGAGCGTAAAGCTCACCAGACCACCGCCGTGCTTGCCGACCAACTTGCCGTTCAGCCAGATGGTGGCATAGGCATTGACCCCTTCAAACATCAAAAACAGGCGATCATCGGCGCTGCGTTTCGGGAAGGTCAGGGTTTTCCTGTACCAGGCCACGCCGTGCATCGTGCCGCGTACCACCTGACGATTATAGCTGTAGCCCTGCCAGTTGTGCGGCACCTGAACCGTTTTCCAGTCTGCGTCGCGGAAGCCAACGGTTTCAAACGGGCCATCGGCGGCGGGGGTGCGGTTTTGCTCATCACTGACAAACAAGGTCGAGCGCCAGCCGCCGCTGATGGTTTCCTGATGACGGGGGGCGGCTACGGCCATAAGGGGCGCACAGGCCAGCAGGCAAACAACGGCACGGCAGAGTTTGGCGAACATGAGTGTGTCCTTATTTCAGTTGCTGGTCGGCAAAACGAATGAAATTTGCCCAGTCATAGGGCGTGATGGCGTGCGGGCCGGTGCGCAGATGATAGGCTATGCGGCCCTGCACCGGTATATCGGGCTCAGGAAAATTCTTAAGTTTCAGGTCGTTGACGCCCAGCAGGCGATAGACCGGTTGCGCGGCCTTTGCGGCGAGAAATTCGCCGCGCGGATCGGCCCACCAGTCTTCGGTAGCGCTGGTGATATAGACCGGACGCGGGGCGATCAGGGCAATCAGTTCATGCTGATCGACCGGCAATTCATTGACGCGTCCGACATAGGATTTGAAGCGTGGTGCGAACCAGTAGGCGGGCAGGTGGGTGACGGTTTCACCGTAATTACGCCTGAACAAAGACGCGCCGCCTTCGCCGGAATTGTTACTGATAACCATAGAAAACCGCTCATCGGCGGCCCCGGCCCAGAGCGCGGCCTTGCCATAGCGGGAATGGCCCACAAGGATAATACGGCGGGCGTCAATCTGGGGCAGTGTCGCCAGATGGTCATAGACGTGGCTCAGGCCCCACGCCCATGTGGCCAGTGCGCCCCAGCGGGCAGGATCATCTTCGCGGGTCTGGAAGAAGGGCTGAAGACTTTCGTTGAATTTATCCTTGCCGTCAGGATAGATATCCCCTGCGGTGAAGGTCGCCACTCCGTATCCAGCGGCAATCAGGTCTTCAAGCGGCCAGCTTGCCGCCTCGGCACCGCGTGAGGCCTCGGTAGCGCGGTTATCGACAATACCGGTGCCGCGATTAAGCCAGGCTTCGGAAACCTGTATGGCCGGATCGGCATGGACGGCCTGATTGCCCATGAAATTCAGCCCGACAAAAACCGGTGCGTGCGGCACATGGGCAGGCAGATAGATCAGCAGATCAAGTTTGGGGCCTTTTGGCTGATCCGAAAAGTGCAGTCTGACTTGCTGGCGGATGGCCTTACCGTTTAATGCCGGTGTCGGGGCTTCAACAGGTTCGGCGCGCATATAGGCCGGCGCGGTGGGAGCATTACCGTAGATATGGTCACGAAACAGCCTAAGCAATTCGGGGCGGCGTTTGTTGTGCCATGTGGCGGCATCCGTCACCATTTGCCCGTTTGCCATGCGCAGGGGATCCGGCAGGGTGTACGCCCCGACAAGGGCCTCGTCCCGATTGGCGTCAGAAGGTTGCGCCCCAGCTATCAGTGGCGTCACAAGGCAGGCAGAAAGCGCCGCGAGTACGGTGCGACGGCCGGTCAGGGAGTGGGTTCGCATGGGCAGGTCCTCACCGAACAGAAGGTTCAGGCCACGAACAGATGGCCTGAACCCAAGTTTACCAGAAAACCACGGGATAGTTTTCGGTTGTGAGAGATCAGAACTTCACATGCACCCCAAGGTGCATACTGCGGTCGTTCTGGTTCGACAGGGCCGGTAACAGCTTGTTCAGGAAGTAGCGATCTTCGTAGGAATACAGAATATTCACCGCATCGAACTTGATCGACACCTGTTCGGTCACCTGATAGGTGGCCGCGAAATCAAG
>JBCEBX010000083.1:4812-5657 GCA_039206455.1 Asticcacaulis sp. | reverse complement strand
CTCCCCAAAGGGGAGAGGGAGAGAAAACATGCGTCTCTCCCGCAAGGGAGAGGGGGAAGGCAGATGTGGAGGGGTGCAGAAAGCCGTTGACCGGATTGCGGATTTCCCCCTATGGTCGCAGACGGGGGAGCGTTCAGGGTGTCCATGATAGCGGCTGGTAAGAGTGCATCGGTAGCGGCAGAGCCTGTGTCGGGAGCTGTGTCCGCGCAGGGTGAGGCTGTGCCTTTGACCGCCGCTGATGTCGAGGCGGCTGAGGCGCTGATCGCCTCTATAAATAGTAATAAATCTATCCAGACGGCGGTGGCGGGGCCTGCGGAGCCTAACCCGTTTTTTGCCAGTATGGCGCGCGCCATAGGTGAGTTTTTTCGCGGGATTTTCGAATTTCTGGGCAAGCTTCTGGAGCCTTTGGGGCCAGCCTTGCCGTGGATTATCGGTATCGGGTTATTTGCGCTTCTGGTGCTTCTGGCGTCACCTCTGGTGCGGGCGCTGATCCGGTCGCGGTTCGAGCGATTGTTTCAGCGCGACCATTTGTTACCTGAAACGCCCTGGCGGCCGACCGCCGAAGCGGCAGCGGCCTTGCTTGAGGACATCGAGGCGCTGGCGGCGAAGGGTGACTATGATGCGGCGGTGCATCTGTTGCTGCACCGGTCGGTGGCCGATCTGAATGCCTTCCGGCCGGATCTGGTGAAAAGGCATTTTTCGGCCCGCGATATCTGTGCGCATCCGCTGTTGCCCGAAGACGCGCGTCCGGCGTTTCGTGAGATCACGCGCTGGGCGGAAAAGAGCTATTTTGCGGGTATTCCGGTCGGGCGTGAGGGTTATGAAGCCTGTCGGCAGGCCTATGT
>JBCEBX010000083.1:0-4802 GCA_039206455.1 Asticcacaulis sp. | reverse complement strand
CGGTCTGTTTGTGATTGCCGGTCTGATCCTGCTGTCGCCCAATATCGAGCCGGAAACGCCGCCCAAGGGGGCGGTGACCTCGGTGGCGATTAACGGCTTTCAGGGTCTGCGTAAGGCGCTGGAGGCCGAGGGCTATCAGACGCGGCTGAACCGTCAGGAGGCCGGACGGCGTGTGAAGGCGGATGATCTGATGATCGTTACGCTGGATGGCGATGCGGTGCTTTATGAGCATGTGGACGATGGAGAGGTGACAAATGCGCCGGTAGCGCAGACAACCGGTGACGCTGGGGGGTCAGAGTCCAAAAATGTCAGTACCGGCTATGACTATTGGGGGCGGGTGTTGTCGGATGATTATGTGGCCCTGCCTAATCCGGTGAAGGTGCGTCAGCTTCTGTATGAGCCGCTGGGTAAGGCGGTGCTGGTGGTGGTGCCGAAATGGGATGCCACTGTGGCTGATCCGCGCAAACCGCGCTGGGCGGGTCAGGCGCAGGTCGTTGGCGTTGACAATATACAATTTCAACTAGGGCTTTTGACGCCCATAGAGGTCGAAACGCGCGGTAGCGGTGACGAGACTCGCCAATTTTATCATTTTGAGATGCGTGATTATCGCCTGTCACGCGCTGCCCAGGATCGCGGGCAGTCCTATGCGGTTAAACCGGCGGCAGGGCAGAATATTGTTGGCACAGGCTTTACCAGTGGCAAGATTTTGGGTTTGCAGTCGATTTCAGGGCCGAACCTGACGCCGCTTCTGGTCGGGCCGAACGGTGAGGTTCTGTTGTCGAAGGTCAATCCGTTAGCCGATGAAGCGCCGTTTGCGGCGCCGGTTTATCTGTTGAGTGATCCTGACCTGCTCAACAATTCGATGTTTGCGCATCCTGAGCGCATGGCCGGTATGCTGAAGGTCATTGACCAGTTAACAGGGGCGGAACCGGCAAAGGCTAAGGTGGTGTTTGACATTACCTTCAATGATCTGGCGCAGGATTCGGATCTGATGCACCATATTTCGCGCCCGCCGTTTGTCGGGGTGCCGCTGGCGCTGATGGTGCTGGCGCTTGGGCTGGTGTGGGTGGCGGCGGCCCGTTTCGGGCCTGCGCATAACCCTTATAGCGAGACGCCGCACGGGCGCGGGGTGCGCACCCTGGCCGACAATGCGGCGCGGCTGGTGGCCAAGGCCGGGCGTGAGACAAAGCTGATGCCTGCCTATGCGCAGCTGGTGCGTGATCAGGTGCTGAAACAGGCGGGTTTTGTGCCGAATGCCCTGATGACGGCGGACGAGATGGCGGATCGCCTGAGCGAACGTCACGGGACGGATGAGTTTTACGGCAATCTGTTTGCCGAGACCGGTACCGTAAAGGGGATCGGTAACATGCTGGTGCTGGCGAAAAAGCTCAGGCACTGGAAGTCACAAATTACGAAAACGGAGGCCTGAGGCTATGCTTGTTTCTGAAGTGCTGGAGGTATCGCAGCGGCTGAGGGCCGAAATCGGCAAGGCGATTGTCGGTCAGACCGATACGGTTGATCTGATGCTCACGGCCTTGTTTTCGGGCGGGCATGTCCTGCTTGAGGGGCCTCCGGGGACGGCCAAGACCTTGTTGGCGCAGGTCTTTTGCCGGTCGTTGTCGCTCAGGTTCGGGCGCATCCAGTTCACGCCGGATATGTTGCCCGGCGATATATTGGGGTCGAACCTGTTCAATTTTCAGACCTCAAGCTTCAGCCTGACCAAGGGGCCGATTTTCTGCGACCTGTTGCTGGCGGACGAAATCAACCGCACGCCGCCCAAGACGCAAGCGGCACTGCTTGAGGCCATGCAGGAACGGCGGGTGACGCTTGATGGCAAGCCCTATGAGCTGGGTGACCGGTTTACCGTCATTGCCACCCAGAACCCGATTGAGCAGCAGGGCACATATCCTTTGCCAGAGGCGCAGCTTGACCGGTTTTTGTTCAAGCATGTGCTGGGTTATCCGAGCCTTGAGGAAGAGGTGCGTATTGTCGAATTAGGCGGCAATGCCGGTCAGAATATTGACCCCGACAGTGCGGGGATCGCGCCGGTGCTGGATGCCGCGACGCTTGCGGAGGCCATTAAGGCGGTGGCCGGTGTGCGGCTCAATGAGGCTAATCTCGGTTATATCGTCAACCTGATACGGGCAACGCGCGAGACGCCGCAATTGTCGGTCGGGGCATCGCCACGGGCAGGGACCTTACTGGCGCGGGCAGCGCGGGCGCGGGCGGTTTTGGATGGGCGCGACTATGTGCTGCCGGATGATATCAAGGCGCTTTATCTGCCGTCGATGCGCCATCGCGTGTTGCTGGCACCGGCGGCGGAGATTGAAGGGCAGAACGTCGATGGCGTCTTGCAGGGCATACTTGAGCGGATCGAGATACCACGGTGAGACAGGGTGTGGTGACAACGGCGGTTTGCCCCCTCCGTCGCGGACTAACGCCGCGCCACCTCCGCCGCTTCGCAGGGGAGGATGTAAGCCTGTGATTTATCCGACCGCCAGACTGATCGGGCTGATGATTGCCGGTGTCCTGTTGGGCACGGGGCTGGTGTTTTTTGTGCCCGCCCTGTGGTGGGTGGCACCGGTGGTCATGATCGGGTTGATGGTGATCGGTCTGATCGAAGGGGCTTTTGCGGTGCCGCCGTCACGCGTCAGTCTGGGGTTTCAGACGCCGAAGACGATTGGCGTGGCCAGAGACTATGTGTTTGAGTATGCGTTGAAAACAGATCGTGGGCGGTTGCCGAAACGGGCCGAGGTGCGGTGGGGCTTTAACCGGCTGCTGGTCAGTCCGGCGGTGTCCGAAAGCCTTGTGCGCGATGAGGCGGGGACGCTGGCCGGGCGGTTGCAGGTTCGGGCCATGGCGCGCGGTCAGGCGGTGATTGAGAGTTTCCACGCACGTTGGGCGGGGCCTTTGGGGCTGTGTTATGTGCAGAAAAAGGTCGTGCTGGATCGCCCGTTGACGGTGACGCCGGATATTGAAGGTGTGCAGACCGATGCCGCCGCGCTGTTTTCACGCGACCATATTTATGGGGTGCGGGTGCAGAACCAGTTGCACAACGGGTCGGAATATCATGCCTTGCGCGAATATGACTCGTCGCAGGACCCGCGGCGCATCGACTGGCGGTCTTCGGCGAAGCATCTGAAGCTGTTGTCGCGGGAGTTTCAGGCCGAACGTAACCATCATATCGTGCTGGCCTTTGATACGGGGCGGCTGATGGGCGAACCTTTGCAGCGCATCAAGAAGATTGATCGCGCCATCTATGCCGGTTTGCTGCTCGGTTATTGCGCCATGAAGGTCGGCGATAATGTGCGTAGTTTCGCCTTTGCGTCGAAGCCTTATCACAATGCGCCTGCCGTGTCGGGTACGAACGGTTTTGCGATTTTGAAGGCGCAGTTGTCGGCCATTGATGATCAGCCGGAAGAGACCAATCATACCCTGGCCCTGACCGATCTCGGGTCGAAGATCGCGCGGCGGTCTTTGATTGTGCTGTTTACCGATTTCATCGACGAGATCAGTGCCGATCTGATGGTCGAGGCCTTGCAGCGGTTGAGCAAGAAGCATCTGATTGTCTTTGTGGCGTTCAGGGATGAGGGGCTTGAGGGCTTAACCGGGGCGGTGCCTGAGACGGCAGAGGATGTGACGCGGGCGGTGTTTGCGCGGCGGTTGTTGCAGCAGCGCGAGACGGTCTATGCGACCTTACGGCGGATGGGGGTTGAGGTGCTGGAGGCGGAGACAGAAGCCATGGCGGTGTCGATTGTGCTGAAATATCTGGCGCTCAAGCGGGAGGATCGGTTGTGAGTGTGTTTTCTGGCGGATTTCCCCCACCCACCCCTTCGGGGTCCCCCCTCCCCGTAAACGGGGAGGGATGTAAGATAGAGAGCCTCCCCCGCTTTGCAGGGGAGGATGTAAGAAAGAAACCCCACCACCCCGCCGGTAAACCGGCGCGGTTCCCCTCCCCATCGGAGATGGGGAGGAGTGAAAAAGGAGGTCGGTATGGTTGAGGGGAACAGGCCGCCGGTGTTGCAGCTCAAGAGCCAGAAGTTTCGCGAGGCGCGGGAAAAGGACTGGCGGGCGCTGGCGGCGTTGGTCGATCGGGCGGAGAAGGGAAAGCTGAAACAGTTTACCACCGAGGAACTGCTTAATCTGCCGCTGCTTTACCGTCAGGCGATTTCGTCATTATCGATGGCGCAGTCGATCTCGCTCGATCGCAATATGATCGGCTATTTGCAGGCCCTGTGTGCGCGGGCCTATGTCTCGGTCTATGGGCCGCAGGCGCGGCTGACCGAGCTGGTGACGGGCTTTTTTGGCGATCTGGCCAGAAGTGTGCGCAAGCTATGGGCCGAGTTCTGGCTGGCCTTTGTCTGCTTCTTTCTCGGGGCATTGGGCGGGTGGCTGATGTGCGCCTTTGACCAGAGCTGGTATACGGCGCTGGTTGGGCATTCGGCGCAGGGGCGGGATCTGATGTCTACGCCGGAGCAGCTCAGGGCGACGCTTGGGGGGGCGGAGAAAGATGACTGGCTGGCGGTGTTTTCGGTTTATCTGATGTCGAACAATACGCAGGTGGCCTTACTGGCGTTTGCGGTCGGGGTAATGGGCGGGGTGCCGACGGCGCTGTTGCTGATCATGAATGGCATGATGTTAGGCGCCATGCTGTGGCTGTTTTTTGAGCGCGGGGTCGGGGTCGAATTTGCGGCCTGGTTGTCCATACATGGCACGACCGAGATACTGGCGATTTTGCTTGCCGGTGCCGCGGGTTTTTATCTGGCGCGGCGGTTGTTGTTTCCGGGGCATCTGACGCGGAT
>JBCEBX010000082.1:0-5667 GCA_039206455.1 Asticcacaulis sp. | reverse complement strand
CACGGCGATCTCAGGGAAGCGGCTTTGCAAAATGCCGACGATCTCAGAGGTATCATCGACCGAAAGCGTCGTCTGAGTGACAAAGGCCAGATTTTTCGGATTCACCGGCGTGTAGGTGCGCGCATCCTCTGCGGTTTCGATCAGCTTGACCACACCTTCGGGAAGCTGGCCCATAGTGCCGATAACCTCAGGGTGACCCGCGTGACCGATGAGGATGATTTCACGGCCCTCATTATGGTGGCGCTCGGCCTCAACATGCACCTTAGACACCAGCGGGCAGGTCGCATCAAGATAGAACATCTTGCGGTCACGTGCCTCGGCTGGCACAGATTTCGGCACACCATGCGCGGAAAAAACCACCGGCCGATCCGCCGGACACTCGTCCAGTTCCTTGACGAAGACCGCCCCAAGCCCTTTAAGCCGATCCACCACATGCTTGTTATGCACGATTTCATGGCGCACATAGACCGGCGCGCCGTGTAATTCGAGGGCACGTTCGACAATCTGTATGGCGCGGTCAACACCGGCGCAGAAGCCGCGCGGTGTCGCCAGCTTAAGCATAAGGGAAGGCTTGTTCATGGGCCTTACATAGGCGCATTTGTCAAACTTCGCCACAGACTTTGCGCAGAAATCACCAAGGCAAACAAAAGCCGCTTTTGCCGCTTACCTCTGCAAATTATAGTCTTTGAAAAATCCGCGTGAGGCGTTACTAAGGTCGCCTCTTTGCCTCCTTCGCTGCGAAAGGCCTTTTATGTCGTCGAAACTGCGTTCGCTTTTGCTGGGTTTATCTCTGACCGGCGTGCTGGTCGCCAACCTGCCGCTTGATGCCGACGCCCAGTCGCGTAACCGTGACCGTGAAAGCACCGAGAACAGCGCCGCTGACCGCGCCCGCGAAGAAGAAGAATGGGGCGTCAAAAACCTGCGCCTTGATAAACGTCGCGCCGATGGCCCCTGCCCTTACGTCAAGGTTTTGTACGACGCCGCCCGCTATCATGAATTCGAAAACAACGTCGAATCATCGGCCAATGCCAAATGGACGGGCCAGATCAATGGCGTGGCTTCCGATTGCGCCTATCGCGGTGATGCGCCGATTGAGCTGGAAATGATTGTTGGCTTTTCGCTGGGCAAAGGCCCTAAGGCCGAAGGCAATGGCTATACCTATCGTTACTGGGTTGCCGTGACCGATCGTGACAATGCGGTTCTGGCCAAGGAATATTTCGACCTGCCGGTTCAGTTCGGCAGTGAAAACACCGTCAATATCGCCACCCGCGTTGAAAACATCGTCATCCCCCGTGCCTCAGCCGATGTCGCCGGTTCCAATTTCGAAGTGCTTGTGGGCTTTGATGTCACCCCCGCAATGGCCGACTTCAACCGCCAGGGTAAGCGCTTCCGCTTTGCCCGCGTCGCCGACTAAGGCTGTTTTTCAATTTTAAGGTTGATTGAGGACGCTCTTAGGTTTTAGGAGCGTCCTTAATTGTATTTATGGACATGCCATGACCGCCTTTTCTGAGACCTTCGCCAACACCGCCGACTTCAAAACTGTCCTGACGGACAAGACCGGCGAAGCCTTTGTACGCGAAGGCTTTGACGCGACATGGGGTAAGGTCAATGTCTCCGACCGGCCTGATCTGGCGGATTTTCAGTGCAATGGCGCTCTGGCCGTCGCCAAACAGGCCAAGGCCAATCCGCGCGAAGTGGCCACCAAAATCACCGCACATCTGACCGGTGACACAGCCATCAAAACTCTTGAGATCGCCGGTCCCGGTTTCCTGAACTTTGTATTATCAGACAGCGCTCTGAGCGACCGCGCCAACGCCCTAAGCGCCGACGAACGTTTAGGTGCCCCAGTGGTGGAAACCAAACGCAAGGTCATTATCGATTACGGTGGGCCAAACGTCGCCAAGCCAATGCATGTCGGCCACCTCAGGACCGCCGTTATTGGCGAAAGCCTGAAGCGCATCATGCGTTTTATGGGCGATGAGGTTATTGGCGACGCGCACTTTGGTGACTGGGGCTATCAGATGGGCCTGCTGATTACGGCGGTATCTGACGAACAGCCTGACCTGCCCTATTTCGACGCCAGTTTCACAGGCGATTACCCATCCGAATCCCCCGTGTCTCTGGCCGATCTGGAAAGGCTTTATCCGTTTGCCGCCACTAAGGGCAAGGAAGACACCGACTACCGCGACCGCGCCCGTAAGGCGACCCGCGAACTTCAGGGGGGCCGAAAGGGCTACCGCGCCCTGTGGCAGCACTTTGTCACCGTGTCGCGTGAGGCCCTGATCCGCGACTATGCGGCATTAGGTGTCGAGTTCGATCTGTGGAACGGCGAATCGGACGCTGATGCGTTTGTCGCCCCGATGGTCGAGGAGTTGAAAACCAAGGGCCTGCTTGAGGCCGATCAGGGTGCGGAAATCATCCGCGTCGCCCGCGAAGACGACAAGGCGGAAATCCCGCCGCTTCTGGTCGTGTCCTCCGAGGGCTCGGCCATGTATGGCACCACCGATCTGGCGACCATCAAGCAACGGCGCGAAGAATTGGCCCCTGACCTGATCCTCTATGCGGTTGATCAGCGCCAGTCCAACCACTTCACGCAGGTATTCCGTGCCGCCTATCTGGGGGGATATGCTACCGAAGGCCAGCTTGAACACATAGCCAATGGCACGGTCAATGGCACGGACGGCAAGCCGTTCAAAACCCGCGAAGGCGGCGTGCTGAAACTCTATGACCTGATCTCTCAGGCCAAAGAAAAAGCCGTGGCACGGTTGCATGAAGCGGGTCTCGGCAAGGATCTGAGTGAGGCCGATTTCGCCGACACCGCCCATAAGGTCGCCATTGCCGCCCTTAAATTCGCCGAACTATCGAACCACCGCCTGACCAACTATGTGTTTGATCTGGATCGCTTTATGGTCTTTGAAGGCAAGACCGGCCCCTATCTGATGTATCAGGCCGTGCGCATGAAATCGATCCTGCGCAAAGCGGTTGAACAGGGTGTGTCTGTCGGTGAAATTATCGTCACCGAAGCCGCCGAACGTGAACTGGTGCTGTTGCTCGATGGTTTTGAGGCCGCGCTAAAAGAAACCTATCTCAAGCGCGCACCCAACATTCTGGCCGATCATGTCTATCGTCTCGCTCAGACCTTCTCGAAGTTCTACGCCGCCTGTCCGGTGCTGATTGCCGACACGGACGCACAAAAAGCCTCACGTCTGGCACTCGTTAAACTGACGCTGGCGCAACTGGAAAAGGGCCTTGACCTGATGGGCCTGACGGCGCCAGAAGTGATGTAGGCAGGGCATGCGCTCAGACAGCTAAGCATTGCGCCTTAAAATATGTGCCCTTTTTTCCTGTATTGAAAATGCGCTTGACCCGACAGGTTTCACAATGCCACGATCAGCGTGGAATTGTGGGGGATATTCATGTCGATCATATACAAGCTTACCAGCATGTGGCTGGTGCTGGCCTTGCTTGGCGGCACAGCAGCGGCGCAAGTTCAGCAGCCTTCAAAAAAAGACCTGATGCGTCAGGCCGAAGCCGGTGATGCCGAAGCACAAATCGCCTTGGGTGCCTATTACAGGCGACAGGAAAACAATCCTACTGAAGCGCTCATCTGGTACGAACAGGCCGCACAACAAGGGCTGACACGGGCATATGGCCCAGCCTGCAGCCTTTATTTTGAGGTTGAGCCGGACTGGGAGAAAGCACGTCTTCGCTGTCGTCAGGCGGCTCAGGCCGGATCAACTGAAGGCTATCTTCGCTTGGCCACCGCCTATCAAACCGGTCTGCCAAACCTGCCACAAGACGAGGAAAAGGCGGCAGAAATCCATCGCGAACTGATAGAAATCCACAGTGAGCTATTTGACCGAGGCCAAATGCAATCCGGTTCAATTCTTGCGGATATCTATTTCGAGAATAAGCTCATCGCACCCGATTATGACAAAGCGTTCTATTACACTCAGGCCACTTTGGGTTTACGACCGAGGATAAATTACGCACGACTCGCGGGTTTCTACGCCAACGGTCAGGGAACCGAGACAAATCTTCGCGAAGCCTACAGGCTTTATGCCTACGCAGCGCATCTGGGCGATACCGAGGCCGCCCAATGGGTCGCCGCACATTCAGAAGACATGCCTGAACGTAAAAAAATGAATTACTTAGACGTTTTGCCTGGCGATGTGATTATGGACACTCAATTTGGATCAGCCTCCATCGCGAACTTTTACCCACCACGGGCTATGGACTCAGCAATGCCCGGAAAAGTTACGCTCGAATGCATGATCACTAATGAAGGCCAAATAGAAAACTGCATTGTCATCGAAGATAACCCGACAGGTTATGGTTTTGATCAAGCCACACTCAGGGTCATAACTCTTTTCAACCTCCGCAGTACCAACCCGGACAGCCTGAAGCCACAGGCCGGAAAACTTATAAAATATAGATTTGGCTGGCAGTTGTCCTAAGCTTCATCGTCAAGGCAAAAAGCGTGGCACAAACCCTTCCGGCGCATAGCCGAAATCCTGCGTCGCGTCGGAATGATCGAACACCAGATCGGTATTCATCCGAAGCGCCATGTTGATATTGGTTTTCAGGGCGCTGGGCGGGCTTAAGGTGTTTTTTAGCCAGAACCCTGCCTGCCATAGCCATTTTGGCAATGAAATAATGCGCGGGCGTTTGCCCTTAGAGATAAACACACGCGCCACCATGTCGTGATAGCTCAGGGTTTCGCCGCCGCTTAAGTCATAGGCCTTGTCGGCGGCTTTTTCAGCCACCACCGCCAATAGGGCCGCATGCGCCAGATCGCGGGCATGTACCGGCTGACGCAAACCCTTTGCGCCGTCACAGACCGGAAAAAAACCGCGCCGGTCTATAAAGGCCGCAATCCGGCTGATGTTCTCATCATGACCCTCATCATAGATCAGCGTAGGCCGCAAAATAGTGAAACTCATGTCGTGGGTCGCGGTAAAGGCCACCAGCTTGCCTTCGGAACGCGCCAAAAGCTCGGCCACACGGCGTTCTTCGGGTTCCGGTGAAAAGGTCTTGGAAAACCGGCTGGTCGAGGAAAAAGCGACAATGCGCTTGGCCCCTTGCCCCCACAAGACCTCGAGCACATCATCGGTTATCAGCCATATGGGTGAGGTGATAATAACATGATCAAACCCCCGCCCCTCAAAAGCATCAGGTCTCAGCAGATCAAGAAACAGATCGTCAGACTGTTGGGGTTTACGGGTCGTGAAACAGGCCTCAAAACGCTCATCACCGGCCACCGCCTCACGCAAACGCCGCCCGACAAGGCTTGATGCCCCGATAATCAGAAGTTTGGTCTTGGCCATGATGCTCTGTTTCTGTAAACCTTTGACAGCATTGATTACCCAAGCCCACCCTTAGTGCAAGATGGATTTCCTCTCATGAGCGCCTATAAGTCCTTACGCGAGTTTATCGACAAGCTGGAACGTCAGGGCGAACTGGTGCGCGTAAAGGAACCGGTGTCCACGCACCTTGAGATGACCGAAATTCAAACCCGCCTGCTGGCTGAAAAAGGCCCGGCAGTGTTGTTTGAAAATGTCATTCTGGCGGATGGCACGCCGTCCGACATGCCGGTTCTGGTCAATCTATTCGGCACGGTTAAGCGCGTAGCGATGGGCGTGACCCTCGAAGGAAAAGAACGTCATA
>JBCEBX010000081.1:0-5708 GCA_039206455.1 Asticcacaulis sp. | reverse complement strand
GTCTTCGGTAACGCCCTGCCGCTGATTTCTTCGACCAAATCCCTGACGGGCCACAGCCTTGGGGCAGCCGGTGCGCAGGAAGCCATCTACAGCCTGCTGATGATGCGCCACAGCTTCGCCGCCAAAAGCGCCAATATCGACACGCTCGATCCGGCCTTTGAAGGCGTGCCGATCCTGCGCGAACGCCGTGACGGCGCGCTTGAGACGGTGATGTCCAACTCGTTCGGTTTCGGTGGCACCAACGGTTCAATCATCCTGTCACAGGCTGATCTGTAATTATTTAGGATAAAATCTATGAGCGAAGACGGCTGGAAATTCCCCAAGGGCGACCTGATGAAGGGCAAGAAGGGTCTTGTCATGGGCGTGGCCAACGATAAGTCCATCGCCTGGGGCATTGCCTCGCAACTGGCGGCGCAGGGCGCGGACATGGCCTTCTCCTATATGGGTGAAAGCCTTTTGCGTCGCGTGGAGCCTCTGGCACAATCCATCGGCGTCAAGCACCTGATCGAATGCGATGTGACTGACGATGCGTCCATGGACGCAGCCTTTGCCAAACTCAAAGAGATTTACGGCGAAATCGATTTCGTCGTGCACTCGGTGGCCTTCGCCAACAAGAACGAGCTTCAGGGGTCGTTTGTTGAAAACACCACCCGTGAAGGCTTCCTGCTGGCGCTGAACGTATCGGCCTTCTCGTTTGTGGATGTGTCCCGCCGTGCTGCGGAACTGATGCCTAACGGCGGGTCGCTGATCACGCTTACCTATCTTGGGTCTGAGCGCGTCATTCCGAACTATAACACTATGGGTGTCGCTAAGGCGGCGCTTGAGGCCTCGACCCGCTACATCGCCCGCGATCTGGGGCCGAAGGGTATCCGCGCCAACGCCATTTCCGCAGGGGCCATGCGCACCCTGTCTCTGGCAGGCATCAGCGGCGGCCGTGGCCTGCACGCCAAGTCGGGTCAGTTCTCGCTGATGAAGGAAGAAACCTCTATGGAGGGCGTCGCCGGTGCGGCTCTGTGGCTGGCCTCTGACCTTGGTTTCTCGACGACGGGCGAAGTCGTCCACGTCGACGCCGGTTTCCATGCGGTTGGCCTGCCCGAAGATATTCAGGGCTGATTGTGCCCAGGTGCCTGATCATTGCAGGCCCGAATGGTGCAGGGAAAACCACCTTTGCGATGGAATACCTGCCAGAACTGGGCGTCAGGCATTTTATAAACGCGGATATGATTGCGGCTGGTTTGTCACCTTTCAGGCCTGAAACTCAGGCGGTGACGGCCAGCCGTTTATTTTTACGCGAAATGGAACAGAAGATACAGGCACGTGACGATTTCGCCTTTGAAACCACGCTTTCCGGTCGGGTTTATCTGAGGCTTATTGAGCGCTTGCAAAAGATGGGCTGGACGGTTGATCTTTATTATCTGGCCTTGCCGTCGGTTGACATGTCGTTGCTGCGGGTAGCGGAGCGTGTGCGTCACGGCGGTCACGATATTCCTGAGAATGTTATCCGCAGACGTTTTCCGCGCAGCCTGTACAATCTTTTCAACGGCTACACAGATGCGGTTAACCGTTGCAACTGTTTCATCAATGCAGGCGGTGAAGTGATGCAGGTCTTTGAAAGTGACACGTCAGGTGTTAGAATTGACCATCAAGCGGCGTATCACGCGTTGAAGGAGATGGCGCGAGCATGAGTGAAAAATCTTCCCTTGAGTCTCTTAAGGCCCTGCGCGCACTGCAATCGGCGGCCACCAAGACGATTGAGCGTAAACGCCGCCTCGGGCAATACTGGGTTGTCTGGGATGGTCAAAAGCCGCTGATTGTTAATCCTGAGAATGGCGACGCACCGGTAAAATGAGTTATGCCGCCGCGCCGACCCTTAAGGACATAGACACTCTTGCGCGCGAGGCTCTGGCAAAACTGCCGGAGCCTTTTGCCGGTTATCTTCAGGGTGTGGTTCTGATTATCGAAGACCTGCCCTCCGAAGACCTCCTGCGTGAGCTGGAGATAGACGATCCCTTCGAACTGACCGGTCTCTATTCCGGCAGGCCCGCAGAGCATGAGGCCTTTACCGGTGATCTGCCGCCGATGGTGCACCTGTTTCGTCGTCCCATCCTTGAGGAATGGATCGAAACCGGCGTCAGGCTTGAGGAACTGGTCAGCCTGATCCTGATCCATGAGGTCGGCCACCATTTTGGGCTGTCGGACGCGGATATGGCCTGGCTGGAGGACACCCTCAAGGCCACGTCTGAAGCCTAGAGCATTTTCCGACCAAGTGGATACCGCTTGGGCGTTAGAAAATGCGACAAAGCAAAAGACTTAGAGCCTGATTTCGATTCAATCTGAACGAAATCGGCTCTAGTCGCTAGTGCCTGAACAGGCGTGCCAATAACCAAATATCATCAGCAGCAAAAACACTGCGCCCGCGTTTTCATGGGTTGTGCGCGGCGGTCTCAAACCTTGATTCTTTTCAGTATTCCGTGTTGTCTACAGACGGAAACCGTCCATAGAGACGTACCAAAAATAATGCCATAAAAAGGGAAACACATGACGGGATTCAAAACAAAACTATGGGCCGGTGTCGCCGCTGCGGTGCTGACGGTCGGATCAGGCGTATCGGCACAGGCGCAGACCCCTGTCATGCAGGTGGAAGCGCTGGATCGCGGCGTGGTGGCGGTCACCGCTTCAAAGGGCGTGCTGATCAGCTGGCGGTCGCTGGCCAATGACGCTGACGGCCTCGGGTTCAATGTCTATCGTGACGGCAAAAAGCTGAATGCCCGCCCGATCACCGATCGCACCAATTTTGCCGACGAAAAAGGCACAGCCAACGCTGCTTATGAGGTACGCGAAGTGACGGGCCGCAAGGAAGGCCCGCGCAGCAAGGCCCTCACTATCGACGGTTATCTGAATGTGCCGCTCAACAAGCCTGCGGACGGGGTAACGCCGGATGGCAAGGCCTACAGCTATACGGCCAATGATGCCTCCGTCGCTGATCTGGATGGTGACGGGCAGTACGAAATCATCCTCAAATGGGACCCGGATAATTCGCGCGATAATGCCCAGAACGGTTATACCGGCCCGACCTATCTCGATGCCTATAAGCTGGATGGCACGCAACTCTGGCGCATTGATCTGGGGCGTAATATCCGTTCCGGCGCGCATTACACACAGTTTCAGGTCGCTGACTATGATGGCGACGGCTTTGCCGAACTGATCGTCAAGACGGCGGACGGCACGGTGGACGGGCAGGGTAAGGTGATCGGCGATGCACGCGCCAACTGGTTATCAGGGCCGGGGCCATTTGTGCCGATTACCGATCCTTATGCACCGACCCCGCAACCGGCAGCGACCAATGGCGAGCCGCCGACCCAGAGATTTGCCGGCAGGGCCTTGCACGGGCCGGAATATCTCAGCCTGTTTGACGGACGTACCGGAGCCGTGCGCGACACCATTCCTTATCCGGCGACGCGCGGGCCGAACGGCGATAACCCGACCCCCGAAGAAGCGCAGGCGCGTTGGGGCGATGCCTATAGCAACCGCGCGGATCGTTTTCTGGCCGGTACGGCCTGGCTTGATGGGGTGAAGCCAAGCGCCATTTTTGCCCGTGGCTACTATACCCTGACCACCGTGGCCGCGATTGATGTGCGCGACGGCAAGCTGGTCAAGCGCTGGTATTTCGATTCCTCAGCCCCGGATGCCCCCAAAGGCTCCGGCGGGCAGGGTAACCACCAGCTTAGCGTTGCCGATGTCGATGGCGACGGCAAGCATGAGGTCATCTATGGCGCCATGACGCTGGATGATGACGGCAAGGTTCTGTGGAACACTGGCATGGGGCATGGCGATGCCATGCATGTGTCGGCTTTTGATCCGAACCAGACAGGCCTCCAAAGATGGGGTGTCCACGAAAACATGAAGATGTCCGGTAATGCAGGCTCGGCGCTTCTCGATGCCCGTACCGGCGAGGTTATTTTCAAGGTGCCTGCCGACAAAGACACCGGACGCGGTGCCGCCGGAGATATTGACCCACGCTTTCCGGGTGCCGAATTCTGGGGCAGCAACAGCGATAACCTCTATGACCTGAAAGGCAATGTTATTAGTGACAAACGTCCGCGTCAGCTTAACTTCATGGTCTGGTGGGATGGCGATCTGCTGCGTGAAATCCTTGATGGCAACAAGATCTACAAATGGGATTGGGAAGCCGGTGAAAGCCGCGTATTGCTCGAAGCCACAGGCGCGACCTCGAATAATGGCACCAAGGCCACGCCTGCGTTGTCTGGTGATATTTTCGGTGACTGGCGCGAAGAAGTGATCTTACGGGCCGAGGATAACCGGTCTTTACGCATCTATTCCACGGCCATTCCGACGAGCTATAAATTTACGACCCTGATGCACGACCCGCAATATCGTGCGGCCATTGCCTGGCAGAACACGGCCTATAATCAGCCGCCCTGGCCATCTTTTTACATCGGCGAAGGTATGAAGATGCCGCCGAAGGCAAAGGTAAAAATAACGCCTCGGGCGAAATAATTTTTTACCCGATCCCTGCCATCCGCGTCCCTTCCGGACGCGGATTTTCTTTTGTGGCAAAGGAAAATCACCCCTGACGCTGATTATGATATCACGCGACAATCAAAAAACAGTGTGTTCAGAAATCACATTCCGTTAACGACTTTTGATTAGGGCTAAGCCCAAGGCGCGGAATCCGCCTTTATTGTGGCGGCATAATGCCGAATTGTGGCGGGAGCGTAGGGTATGGCTGAGTGGGCGTGTGCTTTGGCACTGATTTCGGGACTGTGTCTGACGGTCTGGCTTATCAGCAGGTTTGTTACCCGAAGTCTGACCCTCATCGCTGCCAGAGGCCGCGCGTTTGTGCGGCTTTTGCTGTTGCCGCTTGTCCTGCTGTCTTCTATGTCGCTTGTCGCTACCCAGGCCTACGCCAAGTCGGCAGGTTGTACGGCGCTTGAAGCAGCCTGGATAAATGAAAATTCAGCCAACAAAGCTGTATCTTACCCGGCAAGTAGTTTTATAAGTACAGATGAGGTCAGGTTCACTGTGACGGGTAATAATACTGATTACTTGTCATATTTTGCCGTTTCGGCCACTAATGGGGGGCCAATACATCCATATTACTTGCAATTTTACAACGGTGTATATGATATTGGGTCGTCTTCTACAGTAATAACGGGTTCTCAACTGACCTCTACGGGTTTGTTTATTGAGCTCTATAATGACCTTCCTACAATTACGGCCACGGTTTTATGTGCCAGCGCGACACCACCGCCTTCGATCACGGGTCATCCATCGTCTTCGACGATAGCGGCGGGTACCAATACGAGCTTCTCAGTTACCGCCAGCAATGCCACGGGTTATCAGTGGCATGTGAACATGGGCGCGGGCTTTACGCCGATCAGCAATGGTGGCGTCTATAGCGGCGCGACGTCGTCGACCCTGACGATCACCGGCGCTACAGCGGGTATGAATGGCTATATGTATCGTGCGGTGGCTTCGGGTGCGGGCGGCGCGGACGTTACCTCTACGGGCGCGACATTGACGGTTAATTCACCGCCTTCGATCATAAGCCAGCCAGCGGCCTCGACGATTGCGGCAGGTGCCAATACGACCTTCTCAGTTATCGCCAGCAATGCCACCAGCTATCAATGGCAGGTGGATCAGGGCGCAGGCTACACCAATGTCGGCGATGACAGTGTCTATAGCGG
>JBCEBX010000080.1:0-5748 GCA_039206455.1 Asticcacaulis sp. | reverse complement strand
TGATCCAGTTCTTCGCCGTAGGTTTTGACAATATGCGGGTTCATTTCAATCAGTGTCCTTAACCAGAGGGGTGAGGTTTATAAGATCAACATACGCTGCCCGTTTGCCGGAGCAAGCACCAAAGCGCCAAAACCGTCATTCCCTTCAGGCCAGCCCGTTAAGGCCGACCCTCTGCGCTTTATGTTAGTTTTGTGACAAACATATTACAGTGACAGGCTTTGCGGATATATCTGTCATGATTCAGTGAGGGCGTGGGGTTCAGGCGGAACGTCGAACCGGCGCGGCTGCGGAAAATAGGCGGTGAAGGCGGTAAAGGTTTCAAGCGGCACCGCAGGCGGGGGCGTTGCGTGATCGCTGCGCGGGGCATCGGGCAGAACGCCGAGCGTTTCTTTTTCGCCGGGGGGGCTGTGGCTGACCGATTCGACCAGCAGCCCGCCGCGATGACGGTTGATGATGTGCTTGACGATGGCCAGACCCAGACCTGTGCCCAGACGGTCGCCGCTTTTCTGGCCTTCGACGCGGTAAAAGCGCTCGGCCAGTCGCGGCAGAAATTCGCGCCGGATGCCCGGGCCGGAATCGCGCACCCGGATGACCGTATAGAGGTCTGAGCTTTGGGGGGTGCGGTCGGGTTTTAAAAGCACCAGACGCGCGGCCCCGGGTTCACGCACGGCATTGGCCTGTTCTTTGGTCTGGTTGATGCGGATGTCGATATGGACTTCGGCACCGGCGGAACTGTATTTCAGGGCGTTGTCGCTGAGGTTCTGAATGACCTGAATGATCTGGTCGCGGTCGGCGGTGATGCGGTAAAGGCCGGTGGCCGGGCCGGTCACCCGTAAAGCGACATTTTTTTCACGCGCCAGAACGCTTAAGGTGTCCATGACGTCATTGACGGCGGACGACAGGTCGGCCTCACCGGCGGGCGGGACGTGCTCGTTCATCTCGATGCGGCTTAAGGACAGAAGGTCGTTGATCAGCCGCCCCATGCGCTCGGCCTGAGCGGCCATGATGCCCAGGAATTTGTCACGGGCGGCGGGGTCATCCTTTGCCGGGCCGCGCAGGGTCTCGATAAAACCGCTGACCGAGGCCAGAGGCGTGCGCAGTTCGTGGCTGGCATTGGCGAGGAAGTCGGCGCGCATACGCTCAATGCGTCGCGTATCGGTTTCGTCATGAATGACCACCAGCGCCAGCTTTTTGGCCCCCGTGGGATTGGGCAGGGGGGCGGTCCAGGCTTGCCAGAACTGATCCTGCGCCCCTGAGGTTTCAAAGGAGGTGTGCCTTGCCTGACGGTCAAACAGGGCGACGTCAACTGCATCGAGCAATTGTGGATTGCGCATGGAGCTGACGAGCAGGCTGTTGTCGCCTGTAATGCTGAACAGGGTGCGGGCGGCGGCATTGGCGAATACGATCCAGCGGCCGGCGATGTCGTGCGGTTCAAAGCCTGAGACGATCAGCACCGGATCGGGCAGGGCGCTCAAGGCCTCCTGAAAGCCGGAATCTTCGTCTATATTGACCGGAAGGTGTACCGGTGTTTCCGGGATGGCGTCGCGCAGGCGTTTGACGTCCTGTGTCAGATTATGCAGGCTGAA
Source organism: Asticcacaulis sp. (assembly GCA_039206455.1). Classification (GTDB taxonomy): domain Bacteria; phylum Pseudomonadota; class Alphaproteobacteria; order Caulobacterales; family Caulobacteraceae; genus Asticcacaulis. Next base: position 4,162 of record JBCEBX010000080.1, on the reverse strand, counting down.
GCCCAATAGGGCGATGCCGACCCACAGGGGTCCGTTCCATTGACCCAGCGCACCTATGATCAGCAGCAAAAGGCCCACGCTGCCGGTCAGAAGCCCCAGAGGAATATAGGTTTTGTCCGTACCTGAGGTTTCGGTCATAGGCTTGTTCAGATTCAGTCTAACTGGGGGTCAGGAAACAACGGGGGTGTCAGGGAATATATGCCGTAAGCGGTGTTAATTTATCATTAGTCATTTCCGGCACGCACACGGTCACAACCTCTGTTTGTACAGAGCCTTACGAGTGTTTCACGACAGGGATGTGACGGTGTGCGCAGGGTTTAGGGGCGGGTTTGGCCTGCGCCGCGCACGACATATTTGAAAGTCGTCAGCTGATCGGCACCGACCGGGCCACGGGCGTGCATGCGGCCTGTGGCAATACCGATTTCGCCGCCCAGACCGAACTCACCGCCGTCAGCATATTGCGTTGAAGCGTTCCAGATGACGATGGCCGAATCGACCTCATTGAGGAAGGTTTCAGCGGCTTGCGCGTCTTCGGTGATGATGGCTTCGGTATGCTGGGTGCCATAGGTTACGATATGGGCAATGGCGTCTTCGATGCCGGACACGACCTTTATGGATAAGACCGGCTCCAGATATTCGGTGCGCCAGTCGTCTTCGGTGGCCGCCTTCATGGCATAAATCGCCTGTGCCTTATCGTCGCCGCGCAGTTCGCAACCCTTGGCCTCAAGGGCCTTTGCGATCTCAGGCAGAAGGCTTGCGGCCACGGCTTCGTCGATCAGCAGGGTTTCGGTCGCGCCACAAACCGAGACGCGACGCATCTTGGCATTGAGGGTAATCTCAAGGGCTTTTTTCGGGTCGGCCTTGGCGTGGATATAGGTGTGGTTCAGGCCTTCGAGGTGGGCCAGAACCGGCACACGAGCTTCGGATTGCACGCGTGCCACCAGTGACTTGCCGCCACGGGGAATGATCAGGTTGACGGTGTCGTTCAGCCCGCCGAGCAGAAGGCCCACGGCGTCACGATCCGTCGTCGGCACCAGTTGCACCGCCGCAGGCATGTTATGGGCTGCAAAGGCGTCTTCGAAGGCGGCGAAGATGGCGCGGGCCGAGTTAATGGCTTCGGAACCGGTACGCAGAATGGCACCATTGCTTGAGCGGATGCACAGGGCGGCGGCGTCCGCCGTCACATTGGGGCGGCTTTCGTAGATAATGCCGATGACGCCGATGGGGGTGGAGACGCGGGCAATATCAAGGCCATTAGGGCGGCTCCAGCGGGCCAGTTCGCGGCCCACGGGATCAGCCAGCGCGGCGACCTCTTCAAGACCTTTGGCCATGGCTTCGACGCGGTCGGCGTTGAGCACCAGCCGTTCGACCATGGCGCTCGACAGACCCTTGCCGGAAGCTGCCTCAACGTCGGTCGCATTGGCCGTAAGGATATCGGCCTGACGGGCGCGAATGGCCTGAGCGGCGTCAAGGATGATCTGGGTACGGATTTCCGGGCCTGCCAGACGCAGGGCTTCAGCACCTGCCTTGGCATCTTGCGCCAGTGCGGTCATCAGTTGCGTCAGGCTAAGGCCGGAAGTGTCGTCCATTTCAATTCATCCATAAGAAAGTAAGGCCTTTAACTTAGGCCATGCCCCCCTGATTTACAAGGCACGGAGGTGCACAGAGGTCAGGCCTGATAGCAGGTGATAAAGTATCCGTTGTCCTGATTGGCCAGTCCGGCGTCGAAAGCAGCGGCATCAAAGCCTGAGAGGGTACGGAGGTATTCGGCGAAGGCGGGCATATTATTGGCCTGATGCGGGATCGTCAGGTCACCGCCCGTGTGGGCAATATGCAGGAAGTGCGTGTCGTTAAACGGGCCTTTGTCAGTAATGAACAGGGTAATTTTCAGCACATCCTGCCAGCGGACATGGACGGCGGTGTGCGGGCCGGACAGGCGGGCGCTGAAGCCGGTGTCGGTCAATGAAAGGGTCAGGCGCTCAGGTGCGGGTGCTGATAGCTCAGCCGGGCGATGCAAAAGCCGCTTCAGCCAGTTCATGAGCCGAGCACTACCATGTCGTCGCGGTGGATGACCTCGGCTCCGGCGGTGTAGCCCAGAATGGACTCGGTGTCCTGACTGCCGTGCCCTTTGATCAGGGCAATGTCGTCAGAGCCATAGGCGACAATGCCACGGGCCAGTTCATGACCGGCCTGATCACAGACGCTGACGCTTTCGCCCTTTTCAAACAGGCCGGTGACGCGGGTAATGCCCGAAGGCAACAGGCTTTTGCCGTTGTGCAGGGCCTTGACCGCGCCATCGTCAATATGGATCTGACCGGCGGGAACTACGGTGCCCGCGATCCATGCCTTATAGGCGGCCTTGGTGGTCGAGGGGGCCTTGATGAGCGTAAAGCGGGCGCCGTTGCTTAAGGCCGTGAGGGGCTTGTTTGCGCCGCCGTGGGCAATGGTGGTTGAACAGCCTGCCGAACCGGCAATGCGGGCGGCCATCAGCTTGGTGGCCATGCCGCCGGTGCCGACACCCGTATCTGCATTTGCCCCGCCCGCCATGCTTTCGATGTCTGGTGTGATGGTCTCGATGACCGGCAGATGCTGCGCAGTGGAGTCTTTGCGCGGATCGGCGGTATAAAGCCCGTCGACGTCAGACAATAGCACCAGCGCCTCGGCCTGTACGAGCATGGCGGTACGTGCGGCCAGCCGGTCATTGTCGCCGTAACGGATTTCTTCGGTGGCCACGGTGTCGTTTTCGTTGACGATGGGCACGGCCCCGAGTTTCAGCAAGGTATCGACAGTCTCACGCGCATTAAGCCAGCGGCGGCGGCGTTCGGTGTCTTCGCGGGTTAGCAATACCTGCGCGACCTTGGTGTCCAGCGGCTCAAAGGCTTCGCGCCAGGCCCGCATGAGGATGGGTTGACCGGCGGCGGCGGCGGCCTGTTTCTGATCGAGGGTCAGCTTCCCCAGCTTAAGGCCGAGATAGCGCCGCCCCAGCGCCACGGCACCCGAAGACACCAGCACGACTTCGGTGCCGGAGGCCTTAAGGGCGGCAATATCCTGCGCCAGTCCTTTGGCCCATGCCAGATCGGCCTTGCCGGTTTCCGTATCGACCAGAAGCGCCGAGCCTACCTTGATGGTGATCCGTCTGGCTGCCGCCAGATGCGCGGGGAAAGCCGATTTTGTCGTCTGGGAACCCATGAAAGTCTTTTCTAACGCCGCTTAAAATGATAGGCCCGCCGCACACAGAATATGACGGCGCAACCCCATGCGCATTTAGCGGACAAACCCCGCCTTAAGCAAGGCAGGTTTGAGCCGCCAAAGCACAGAAGTTCAGAGGACGTGAAGTGATGAACTATATCGGCACCCGTGGTTTCAAAGAGCCTCGCAACTTTGCAGGCGCTTTGCTGGATGGTCTGACCCCTGATGGCGGACTTTATGTGCCGGAAAGCTGGCCCACCCCTGATTTTGATCTGAAGGCAGCGTCCGCCGGTGGCTATGGCGACCTGACCGAAAGCCTTCTGAACCTGTTTGGGGTCAATGTGCTGGGTGAGCATGCCGTCAAGGCCGCTGCGGCAAAGACCGAAGCCGCGTTTTTACGCAATGGCGAGGTGCCGCTGACCAAACTGGAGGACAATCTCTGGATTCTGGAGCTTTATCACGGCCCGACGCTGGCGTTCAAAGACATGGCCATGCAGATGATGGCCCCGCTGACTGATGCCGCTCTGGCGCAGCGTGGCGAAAAGCTGACGCTGGTTACGGCGACGTCGGGCGATACCGGTGCTGCGGCGGTGCGGGCCTTTGCCGGTTCAGAGCATGTCAAGCTGATCGTGTTCCACCCGCTTGGTCGCGTGTCGCCGGTGCAGCGTCTGCAAATGACGACGGTTGAGGCAGAAAATGTGCTCAATGTCGGCGTTGAAGGCGATTTTGATGACTGTCAGAAGATCGTCAAAGCGTTGCTGACCGAGCCGTCGCTGAAGACCGCCGGCCTGATCTCGTCGGTCAATTCGATCAACTGGGGTCGTTTGCTGGGGCAGGTGCCCTATTATCTGGCGGCGGCGGCCAAATCCGGTGCGGACAAGCCTGAGTTTGTTGTGCCGACCGGTAATTTCGGTGATGCCTTCGCCGGTTGGGTCGGGCGCAAGATCGGGGGCAATGTCGGCCATCTCCATGC
>JBCEBX010000079.1:0-5766 GCA_039206455.1 Asticcacaulis sp. | reverse complement strand
CTATTGCAAGGTTGTCTCAGGCTGCATATCGGCGCGCATTCGGTCGATTTCCTCGTTGAGCTTAAGCTTCTTACGCTTTAGTTCCTTGAGATAGAGTGAGTCCACAGAGGGTGAGCGTTCCTCACGCGCAATGGTGGCCTTGAGGGACTGATGACGATTATCAAGCTCACGGACTCTGGCTTCTATGCTCATTGGTAGTCTCCTTCACAATACGGACTCTGTGGGCCTGTTGCCCTGATCCATAAAAAATGTGTCTGAAAGAACTATGTCCAAACCCCATGTTTGAACCCCACCATGGAACACTGTAAAGCGTGGACTGTAGAATCACGATCGGTTACATTCGATCACGCTATTGAGAGATTCAGAGTAAGCGTGTGCTTAACCCTGTTTCCCTGTTAAGGAGAAAAAATGTCGCCCCAACCTGCCTCACGGCTCATTGTCGCCATAAGCGGCGCGTCAGGGGCGATCTATGGCATAACTGCCCTTAAGATGTTGAAATCACTGGGGGTTGAAAGTCATCTGGTGATCTCAAAAGCGGCGGCCCTGTCGCTTTCGGCCGAGACAGACCTGAGCCTTTCGGAGGTAAATGCACTGGCGGATCAGGTCTATCGGGTGGGGGATATTGGCGCGACCATTGCCTCGGGATCATTCCGTACACGGGGTATGTTGATTGCACCTTGCTCCATCAAGACCTTAAGTGAAATAGCCACTGGGGTGACGTCAAACCTCATTAGCCGGGCCGGAGATGTAACGCTTAAGGAGCGTCGTCGGCTGGTGCTTATGGTGCGCGAAAGCCCGCTGCATCTGGGGCATCTGAAGACCATGGCGGCGGTGACGGAAATGGGAGCGATTGTGGCTCCGCCCATGCCGGCCTTCTATACCCGTCCGCAAACCCTTCAGGATATGGTCGATCAGAGCGTCGGTCGTGCGCTTGACCTGTTTGGCCTTGACGCCCCCGTGCAACGCTGGGGCGGCATGAACGCCGATGACTGATGATTTCTGGGACTGGGCCGTCAGAGTCTATGCCACGCCTGCGGTGGCCGAAGCTTGCCTTGAGCTTCAGGATACGCATGACCAGTGTGTGCCGCTTCTGTTGTTTGGTTTATGGACCGAAGCGCAGGGCTATGTGCTGAACGAAGACCTGTCTGAAGCCGCGGTCGATACGGCGCGGGCCTGGTCTGAGCATGTCATTGCGCCTTTGAGGGGCATTCGCCGCCGCATCAAAGGACCGGTCAGTGATATGGACGACGCCGCCAAGTCGGCAATCCGTGAGCAGGTCAAGGCGGCGGAACTGGCGGCGGAAAAGGCGCTGATGGCAGCGCTTGAGGGGCTGATGTCCACCGAGCGCTCTCAGACACAGGCCGGAGACAATCTGGTACGTCTGGCGCGTTCCTGGTCACCGGTGGTGCCGCGCACGGGCCTTAAGCGTTTAAGAGACGCTCTTTCTTAAGGTAGCGTTTTGCGTTATAAACGGCTTATTCAGCGTATAATTCCTTATAACGCCAATCCCTGAAACGGAGCTGATCTCGATGCATGACGACAGCAATATACGCGCCCTGTTCCGGCCGGATGCCCTGACGTTGGTGAAAAATACCGATGTCGCAGGGGGGGGTGATGAACAAAGGCGGGTGTTGTCGCGGCAGGATAATAGTCCTCAAACCCTTTCAGACACAGATCATCAGCCCGATGACCTTGAGCCGCAAATCCGGCAGGAAGATGAGCACGTCAAGGCCTTGCCTATAAACGCCGAGACAGTGGCTCTGCGGGCGCAACTGGCGCTTTTACGTCAGGAGCATAAGGATCTTGACGATTCCATTTCTGCCCTTGAGGTCGTTCCTCAGCCGGATCAGATTCTGATCGCCCGTCTGAAACGCAAAAAACTGGCTCTGCGCGATCAGATTGTTACCCTTGAGGACCGTATCCGTCCTGATATTATTGCCTGAACGCTTCAGCCTTCTCAGCATAACGTTTGGCCATAAAGGTGCAGACCACAAGCTGTATCTGATGATAGATCATGATCGGCAGCATCAGCATGCCCATGGCCGGATGACCGGCAAACAGTACGGCGGCGATTGGTGCACCGCTGGCCAGACTTTTCTTTGAGCCGCAGAAGACGGCGGCCACCTCATCTTCATGCGAAAAGTTTAACCGGCGTGCCATAAAGACGGTTAACCCCAGCACCACAATCAGCAGGGCTGAGGTCATGACCACGATGCCCCCGATCAGCAGCGGATCATACTGGGTCCACAGACCGGCCAGTGTCGATTCACAGAAGGCGGCATAGACGATCAATATGACCACTGTGCGGTCGGCCTTGGATATCCACGGTTTGTGGCGCGCGAGAAACTGACCGATAAGGGGGCGTAACATCTGACCGGCGGCAAAGGGCAGCAGCAGCTTGACCATCACATCCAGTATGGCGGGGCCAAGCGGCAGGTGACCGGATGAGGCGCTCATGACCAGAGAAATAAGCACGGGCGTCATGACCATGCCAATCAGGCCCGAAAGCGTGGCATCGAATATGGCTCCGGCTACATTGCCGCGCCCCATAGCCGTCATGGCCACCGATGTGGTGATGGTTGAGGGGAGGGCGCACAGGAAGAAAAAGCCCAGTCGCACCTCTTCGGGCAAAACCCCGCCGGTGGTGAAAAACACCGCAAAACCTATAGCCGGAAACAGGACAAAGGTCGCCGCATGCACAAAGACATGCAGTCGCCAGTTGGCGGCACCGGCCCTGACGGCACTGGGCGACAGATTGGCACCGTGCAGGAAAAACACCAGACCGATACCGATGGCGGTAACAATGTCCAGATGCAACACACCGCCCTTTGCGCCCCATTCAGGGAGCAGAAGGCCGGCAATCACGGCCAGGATCATGGCCAGAATAAAACCGTCAATCCGGAAAAACGTCTTCATAATGTCACAGGGTTAGGGATTGTTTGTGGTGGGAACTTAGGCAATACTCAATAAATTACAAGATGTTATCTTTACTTAGGGTCAATTGACAAAGGTGGGGCGGTCATGAGCATTCCTGAAAGTCTGAAAACGGGGCTTAAGCTGCCGGTTATTGCGGCGCCGATGTTTCTGGTGTCCGGCCCTGATCTGGTGGTTGCGGCCTGTAAGTCAGGCATTATCGGCACCTTTCCAGCGCTTAATCAGCGGACCTCTGAGGGGTATGCAGACTGGCTTGAGCAGATAGGTGCGGCGCTTGGGCCTGAGGATGCGCGCTTCGGCGTCAATCTGATTGTGCATAAGACCAACAGCCGCCTTGAGGCCGACCTTAAGCTGACGGTTGATCATCAGGTGCCGCTGGTTATCACCTCACTTGGGGCTGTCAGTGAGGTGGTGGACAGCATCCACAGCTATGGTGGCGTGGTGTTTCATGACGTCATTTCTGTGCGTCACGCCGAAAAGGCGGCAGAAGCCGGTGCGGATGGCCTGATTCTGGTCTGCGCCGGTGCCGGTGGTCATGCGGGCACCCTGAACCCGTTCGCGCTTTTGGGCGAGGTGCGGCGCTTTTTCAAAGGTACGATTATTCTGTCGGGTGCCTTAAGCACAGGGCGTGATGTGGCCGCTGCGCGTCTTATGGGCGCTGATCTGTCCTATATGGGGACGCGGTTTATCGCCACTCATGAGGCCATGGCGCAGGAAGCCTATAAGGCGATGCTGCTGGAGAGCCAGGCCAAAGATATCGTCTATACGCCTGCGGTATCCGGTGTGGCCGCAAGTTTCCTTGGGGCTTCGCTTCAGGCCAATGGCTTTACGCCGGAAATTCTGGCGGGGGAAAAGCCTGCTATGAATATGGCGCATGAACTGCATGAGGAGGCAAAGGCATGGAAAACGGTCTGGTCGGCTGGCCAAGGCGTTGGCAATATCGAAGATGTTATCCCCGTGGCGGATCTGGTGGAGCGGCTTAAAGACGAATATCAGGAAGCGGGTAAGGTTTTCATACAGGATTTTAATGCCGGGGCTGTCACATAACTGTCGTGAAAATGTCGTAGAGGGCGTTATGTGACGCTTTTTTGGCAGATTTATTACAAGGCGGCGTAGGCAAAGCGCTGCGAGGAGTTATCCGTTGTCTTCTGTTTATACCCCTGTGGCGCTTGCGGCCGCTGTCTCGTTGCTGGTGCAAACGCCTGTTCTGGCGGAGGACATCAAACTGTCCGGTCAGTTTACGGTCGCCACGGATTCCAACAGTAAGGGTGTGTCGGAAACGAAAGGCAACGGTCAGGCGGGCGTGGTTCTGACGGCGACCCGCGGGCTGGGCTTTGCCGCTTTGCGCTATAAAAATTACAAGGGCAGCGACGGCAGCGACCATCAGTCGGGTATCGCTCTGGGCTTAAAAGGTGAAACCGACAGCGGCTATAAATGGTCGAGCCAGATCATCTATAAGGTCAATCTCGGGGCGGTCGCAGGTGCAAATAATGACGCCTATGAATGGCAGACCGATCTGAGCAAGTCTTATGGCAAAAATGGCCTGTATTTCGAAAGCGTCTATTCACCGGATTCCAGCGGATCAACCAAAGAGGCGCTCTATGTTGAGGTCGGTGCCACGCGTGAACTGACGGATCGCCTTGAGCTTTCCGGTGGTATAGGGGGCCGGACCATGCGCCCAAGCCGTGACTATATGGCGTGGAATATCGGTCTGAGCTATGCCCTGCGGGACAAGACTGAGCTTGATCTACGCTATTACGACACCAACCGCCATGAATATTCCAAAGGGCATGGCGACCGTTTGGTGCTGGCCCTTAAGCAGGGTTTCTAGCTTCCGTTTGAAGCATCCGGATCGTGCGCCTCAAGTCGCGCCCTGAGGCTGTCGATTTCTGAGAAGAACCGGCGACGCACTTCGGACGCGAAGGGGTTGTCGCGTTCGATACTGAGAAACAGCTCATCCGAATCGCCTTGCACCAGACGCACACCCTGCATCAGCAGGTCATAGGAACGCGTGGTGTGCTCCTGCGGCAAGGGCTCCAGTCCACTTAAGACCTTGGCGATCATATGCGTCAGGCCCTGAACCGCTGCCAGCGCCCGGTCGTGTTCCTCAGGCGTAGCCAGCGACACCTTAAGGCCGAGCGTGTTTTTCAGAAAAGCTATGACGGGTTTCAGGTGACGCATCCGTACGGGGCAGACAACGATTTCCATATCGTTGATGCCCTTGCTGGCCGATTGTGGCCCGAAAAGGGGATGGGTACATAATATCGAAGTGGTCGGTGCCAGCGTATCTTTCAGCCACTGGGCAGGCTTAACCTTCACCGAGCCGACATCAATCACCAGCGCATATTTGCGCACATGCGGGGCGATGGTTTTCGCCAGTTCCTTAAGGGAGCGTATCGGGGTAGCCAAAACCACAAACCGGCAGGCGGCCGCGACCTCAAGGGACGTCAGGGTAACATTATGACGTTTAGCAAAGGCCCTGGCTTTAGGCGACGGATCATAGACAGAGATGTCGAAATAGGGCGCCAGATGACGCACAATCAATTGCCCGAAGGCCCCCAAGCCGAACAGACCCAATGTATATACTTTTTTGCTCACGCGCCCACTTATCCCGTTTTTTAGCCTAAGCGGGTTAGCATATTCCAAAACGGGATGCGAGTATAAAGCCGTAAGATAGGTGCTGAGGCAGGGCTATTTGCCCTTACGCTGTTGCTTGGCGCGTTCGGCGGCCCGGGCCTCAAGACCGATCTGAAGCGGTGTTTTCGGCAATTCATCAAGCGTCAGTTTGCCGTCCTTGTTGCGATCGAGCAGGTTAAAGCGCGCGGTGGTCGC
>JBCEBX010000078.1:0-5785 GCA_039206455.1 Asticcacaulis sp. | reverse complement strand
GTACCCGCGTTGTCGATACGACTCCGGGCCGTATGAAAATCGCCGCGCTTCTGCCGCGTCACGCTTCGATTGGCCTCAAGGTTCTTGAAAAGAACCTGACCAAGAAGGAAATCGGTAACCTGATCGACGTGGTCTATCGCCACTGCGGCCAGAAGGCGACGGTGATCTTTGCTGACCAGATCATGGCGCTCGGTTTCAAGGAAGCCGCGCGCGCCGGTATCTCGTTCGGTAAGGACGATATCGTTATTCCGGAAACCAAGAAGGGGATCGTTGAAGAAACCCGTAAGCTGGTTGAAGAATACGAGCAGCAGTATGCCGATGGTCTGATCACCAAGGGTGAGAAGTACAACAAGGTGGTTGATGCCTGGTCTAAGGCAACCGATCGCGTTTCCGACGAAATGATGAAGGAAATCAGCCGTAAGCACCTGCATGAAGATGGCCGTGAAAAAGAGATCAACTCGATCTACATGATGGCCAACTCTGGTGCCCGTGGCTCTCAGGCCCAGATGAAGCAATTGGGTGGTATGCGTGGTCTGATGGCCAAGCCTTCGGGCGAGATCATCGAAACGCCGATCATCTCGAACTTCAAGGAAGGTCTGTCGGTTCTGGAATACTTCAACTCAACCCACGGGGCGCGTAAGGGCCTTGCGGATACCGCGTTGAAGACCGCTAACTCCGGTTACCTGACCCGTCGTCTGGTTGACGTGGCGCAGGACTGTATCATCATGGAAGAAGACTGCGGCACGACGCGTGGCATCACGCTCCGGGCTGTGGTTGAAGGCGGTGATGTACTGGTATCACTCGGCGCGCGCGTTCTGGGTCGTACGGCTGCCGAAGACATCAAGGACGTTGCCACTGGCGAAGTCGTGGTGCCTGCCGATACCTATATTGACGAAAACGTTGTCGATGCCATCGAGGCGTCGGGCGTTCAGTCGGTCAAGGTGCGCTCGGTACTGACCTGTGAAGCCGAACAAGGCACCTGTGCGGCCTGTTACGGTCGTGACCTTGCCCGTGGGACCCGTGTTAACATGGGTGAAGCGGTTGGTGTTATCGCCGCTCAGTCCATCGGTGAACCCGGCACCCAGTTAACCATGCGTACCTTCCACATTGGTGGTACGGCGCAGGTGGCTGAACAGTCCTTCTATGAAACCACGTCTGATGGTGTGGTGAAGCTCAATGCGGCCCCGACGGTTCGTGGTTCGCATGGTGATCTGATCTCCATGAGCCGTAACCTGATCATCACCATCCACCATGATGGTAAGGATCGTGAATCCTATAAGGTGCCTTACGGCTCGCGTCTGCGTGTCGAGGCCGGTAACGAGGTCAAAAAGGGCCAGCGTCTGGCCGAGTGGGACCCCTATACCAACCCGATCATCACCGAAGTGGGTGGTAAGGTGCGCTTTGAAGACCTCAATGACGGTCAGTCCGTCCGTGAGGAAACCGATGAAGCGACCGGTATCACCAACCGCGTTGTCGTTGATTTCCGTGCCGCCTCCAAGGCACAGGAACTGCGTCCGACCATGGGCGTGATCGACAATGACGGGGCCTATATGCGTCTGGCCAGCGGTGCGGAAGCCCGTTACCTGCTGCCGGTCGGGGCTATCTTGTCGGTTGGTAATGGTGATGAGGTTCGCCCCGGTGAAATCATCGCCCGTATCCCGACCGAAGGTGCCAAGACCCGCGACATCACCGGTGGTCTGCCGCGCGTTGCCGAACTGTTTGAAGCCCGCCGTCCGAAGGATTGCGCCGTCATCGCCGAAATGGATGGCCGCGTTGAATTTGGTCGCGACTACAAGAACAAGCGCCGCATCAAGATCACGCCGGAAGATGGTGGTGAAGCCGTTGAGTTCCTGATCCCGAAGGGCAAACATATCTCCGTGCATGACGGCGATATCATCCAGAAGGGTGACTACATCATCGATGGTAACCCTGATCCGCATGATCTGCTGCGCATTCAGGGCGTTGAGGCTCTGGCTGAGTATCTGGTCAACGAAGTGCAGGAAGTTTACCGTCTGCAAGGCGTGCCGATCAACGACAAGCACATCGAAGTCATCGTGCGTCAGATGCTGCAAAAGGTCGAAATCCTTGAGCCGGGCGATACCGGTCTCATCAAGGGTGATCACCTCGATAAGCCCGAAGTTGACCTTGAAAACCTCAAGGCTGAGCGTCGTGGAGGCCGTCCGGCACTTACGCAGCCGGTTCTGCTCGGGATCACCAAGGCGTCGCTGCAAACCCGCAGCTTCATCTCGGCGGCTTCGTTCCAGGAGACCACGCGCGTGCTTACCGAGGCTTCGGTCAACGGCAAGATCGATACGCTCGATGGCCTGAAGGAAAACGTCATCGTCGGCCGTCTGATTCCGGCAGGTACGGGTGCCTATCTGCGCTCGCTCCAGCGTATCGCCACCAAGCGTGACGAGGCTCTGGCGCATCAGCGTGAAGAGGCTATGGAGCCACTGCCGGCAGAAGTTCTGCTTGAAGGGCCAGGGTCTTAGACCCTGGACCCGTTAGAGCGCCGATCTGATAAAATCAGACCGGCGCTCTAATTTTTTGTTTGTCGCGCATTTTTAATTCGAAAAGTGCGATCCACTTTTCGGAATGCGCTCTGGCCCCGAGGTATGTGGGGCTGTCCATATGAAAAACCTCCGCAGGTGACTGCGGAGTTTTTTTTGTGGGTAATTGTCTTCCATTTCAGGCTTATGCGGCGTATTCGTCAGTACCCCTCCGTCTCGTCGCTAAAGCGCCGATCCACCTCCCCGCAAGGCAGGGAGGAGGGAGGACAAAAAAAAGCCCCGAAGTAACTTCGGGGCTTTTTGTCGTAATGGAAGACACCACATACCTCGGGTCAAACGGGTGCAGGGGCTAGCCCCTGCCTGCCTATTCGCGGCGGCGCTGGCCACCCAGTTGGTCTTCTTCGTTGACGATGGTCTGGCGACCGACGTTGCCGAGAATCTGCTCCAGTGCGGTCAGTTCGCGGCCACGGGTTGGGGTTTTGTTGGGGTTGAGGGCAAAGTCGCGGCCATCGGCCAGCGACAGATTGCGAACTTCCTTGACGACCTGCGTGTCACGATCAAATTCGACAACGGTGACGCTACGGGCGGTCACGGTGGTCGGCTTATAGGTCATCTTCATATTGCTCTGGCTAATATAGTACCAGATGCCCGGATCATAGGTGGCGACCTGAGAGGGGGAGCCGAATTTCGTGCGTACCGAGGTTTGCGTGTCTTCGCCAACCTTGATGTCCTTGGCCGGGTCCGCTTCGATAGCCAGATAGCCCTGACGTGACATGGTTGGCGCGCAGGCAGCGGCGCTCAGGCCCAGAAGGGCGGCAAGACTGAGGGGCAGAAGAGACGACGGCTTTTTCATATTAATCCATAGGCGGGGTTTGACCTGTGCAGCACGCGAAACACTTTAAGCGCTTCACACTTTTCGCATTGCACTTAAGGCACTTACTGCATAGTTAAGGCTGAATGAAGGCCATATTTATATGTGCTTTGCAAGTCAGTTTACAGGTTCGCATCATGCTCGACAAGCTAATGAAGGCCATTATCGGGCTTAAGCCCCGTCCATCGGATGCGATTGGCCGTTCGCTCTATGCCCAGACGGTGGCTCAGGCGCGTGATGTACGTCTTTTTACCGATTATGGCGTCAAGGACGAGATCGGGGCGCGGTTTGAGGTGCTGACCGTCCATGTGCTGATTCTCATTGGCATATTGCGGGCCGAGGTGGACGACGAGCAGCGTAAGGAAACGGCTCAGGCTTTGTTTGATGCGTTTCTTCTGGCGCTGGACAACACCTTGCGGGAGCAGGGGGTGGGTGACCTGACGGTGCCGAAAAAGATGAAGAAGCTGACTGAAACCGTCAATGCGCGTCTGCATGCCTGGATCGATATCTGGGATCAGGGGGGCGACCACGCCACCCAGGCCGATTATCTGCTGCGGACGGTATATGCGCTTGGGGACAAAGATGAAGCCGATGTGCGGCGTCCCCTTTGGGCTGAGGCCTTCAGTCACTATATTACACGTATCCGCTCAGCTATTGAGCCGTCGCGTCTGGTGACCGGTCAGGCTGACTGGTTGCGGACCGACTGGCCACCGGTCGCGGGTGCATCACATCTTAACGCAGAGGCCTGAGCCATGACTGACACACAGACACCTGATTCGCCATTGTGGCCACATACGGTGCGCTTTGATGAGGCCGCGCGGGGGCTTGATCTGACGCTTGAGGCTGATGCGGCGCGGCTTAAGGTCATTGCCGAGGGCTTTGGCATGAGTGAACTGCATCGCCTTGAGGCGCGCATAAAAACCCGCAGCGCCCAAGGTAATCGCGGCGAGGTTGTCGTGGTCAACGTCGCCGTCAAGGCCGAGGTCACGCAGGAATGCGGGGTGACGCTCGATCTGTTCCGTCATGAGGTTGAGGCCGATATTGATGTGGTCTGTGCGCTGGTGGAAAAGCGCCGGACGTCTGAGGCTGATGAGCCTGAGCAGGAACTGAGCCTTGATGATCTGGATGAACCGGATCGCATTGAAAATGGCCAGATCGATATCGGGCAATATGTCATTGAGGCGCTGGGGGAGGCCTATGATCCCTTTGCCCGTAAACCGGGTGCGGTGTTTGAAGAGCCTGATGTGACGCCGGAGCCTTCGCCTTTTGCCGTATTGTCGCAGTTAAAGCCCAACGACTAACAGGCGGAAAACGCGTTTTTCCCGTTGCGTTTTCTTATGAATAGGTGTTTCACAGCATTGTTATCACGGTTTTCCGTTGTGAGAGGTTTTGAGCGTTTCCTTTGTCTTCGTCATCTGAAAATACGTCTGAACCCTCTGAAAGCCTGCGTTCGTCCGTGAAAAAGGCGGAAGGCGTGGTCATAGCCATTGACGCCATGGGGGGGGATCATGGCCCGCGTGTCACGGTTGCCGGCGCAGCGCAGGCGCTTGAGCGCGAGAAAGTTTCCGGTTTAGGGTTTCAGTTTCATGGTGACGAAGCCCTGATTGCGGCTGAACTGGCGCGCTATCCGGCGCTTAAGGCGATCAGCCGCATCGTGCATACGGATCAGTCCGTGGCCATGAACGAAAAGCCAGCACAGGCACTGCGTCGTAAGGGCACCAGCCTGTTTATGGCCATTGCTGCCGTCAAGTCAGGTGAGGCCAGTGCGGTTGTGTCTGCGGGCAATACCGGCGCGTTAATGGCTCTGTCGAAAATGATCCTTAAGATGATGGCGCCGGACCTTGAGCGTCCGGCGATTGCCTGTGGCTGGCCGAATCTGAAGGGCATGGGCACGGTGCTGGATGTCGGGGCGAATGTGACCTCGGATGCGCAGCAACTGATTGAATTTGCCGTCATGGGTACGGCTTTCCATCGCGCGGTGCGCGGCGTCGATAAGCCGACCGTGGGCCTGTTGAATGTCGGTTCGGAAGATGTGAAAGGCCACGAAGAGGTGCGCGAGGCCCATCGGCTTCTTCGTGAGGGTCGCTTTGGCATCAATTATCACGGTTTTGTCGAAGGCGATGATATTGCGCTCGGTACGACCGATGTGGTGGTAACGGACGGTTTTACCGGTAATATCGCCCTGAAAACCGCCGAAGGTACGGCGCGGTTTGTCAAAAACCTGTTTAAGGACGCATTAAAGTCATCACCCCTGGCTATGCTGGGCGCGCTTCTGGCGGCACTGGCGCTAAAGAAAATGGCGCGTCGGGTTGATCCCGGACAGGCCAATGGCGGGCCGCTTTTGGGGCTGAACGGTATTGTGGTCAAAAGTCACGGTGGAACCGACGCCACCGGCTTCGCCAGC
>JBCEBX010000077.1:5232-5791 GCA_039206455.1 Asticcacaulis sp. | reverse complement strand
TCGAAGACCCGCATCAGGTCGAAGATGCCATGGAAAAGCAGCTGGAAAAGCACCATCACGAAGCGCTTGAGCCGTCTCATGCCCTTCAAAACATGGCTGATGCCCTTCCGGCGCTGGGTATTGTTGCCGCCGTTCTGGGGGTTATCAAGACCATGGCCTCAATTACCGAGCCACCCGAAGTGTTGGGCGCGTTGATCGGCGGGGCGTTGGTGGGGACGTTCCTTGGGGTGTTTATGGCCTATGGTCTGGTGGGGCCTTTTGCCTCACGTATGGGGGCCGTGGTCAACGAAGAAGGTTCGTTCTACAAGATCATTCAGGCGGTTCTGGTGGCGCACCTGCATGGCAATGCGGCGCAGATTTCGGTTGAAATCGGACGCGGCCATATCCCGACACCGTTACAACCGACCTTCCTTGAGATGGAAGAAGCCCTGAATAATATCCCTGCCGATTCGTGATCACGAAACGTGATCGCGAGGGGCGCGGGGGCGCTTTTTGGGTGGGGTTGACCTTTTTGTCACGCTTTTTTAAGCGTTAAACGGCGTTTTTTCAGCTTTTTTTC
>JBCEBX010000077.1:0-5222 GCA_039206455.1 Asticcacaulis sp. | reverse complement strand
TAACGACAAAAAGCGGCGTTTAAGTGCATTTTTTCAGCTTTTTTTCCGTTATTTTGCACTGTTTCGGGCCAATATTTGACCCATAGGGCAAGTTTTGATCACATATTTGTGAGAATCCCTCTTGCGGAAAACACCGGAATTATCGTATGACTATGGTCGGGCGCAGAGATAGCCTTTAGCGCTCTAACGTTAGAATTAAGGATCTGGATCCATGACCTCCGAAATCATCCGTAAAGCCCTGATCGCTGCCGCTGCTGTTGCTGCTCTTTCGGTTGCCGCTTGCTCGCAACCAGCCGCTACTGAAGCTGCTGACACCGCTTCTGAAGCCGCTGTTGACGCTTCTGCTGACGCTTCTGCTGCTGTTGAAGCCGCTTCTGAAGCCGCTTCGGCTGCTACCGACGCAGCTGTTGACGCTGCTGCCGCTTCGGTTGCTGCTCAGTAATCAATCGCGCCTTTCATGGCGCTTTGATTGAGTTTATGAAAAGAGGAATGTCCCGCGGGCATTCCTCTTTTTTTGTTTATTCAGGATGTGTGTCAGGTGAGCGAAAGCCATGATCCCGGTCTTTATTTCGCTGAGGATGGTCAGCCGCGCTCGGAACGGTTTGGCGATATCTATTATTCGCTTGAGGACGGCCTGAGCGAAACCCGTGCGGTGTTCCTCAAGGGCTGTCATATGCCTGAGATATGG
Source organism: Asticcacaulis sp. (assembly GCA_039206455.1). Classification (GTDB taxonomy): domain Bacteria; phylum Pseudomonadota; class Alphaproteobacteria; order Caulobacterales; family Caulobacteraceae; genus Asticcacaulis. Next base: position 4,534 of record JBCEBX010000077.1, on the reverse strand, counting down.
GCCGGACGGTCACAGTTTACGGTGGGGGAACTGGGGTTCGGAACCGGCCTGAATATTTGTGCCCTGATGGCTTTGTGGGTAGAGAATCGTCCGCAGGACGGGCACCTGCATATATTTTCGGTCGAAGGCTTTCTGATGCAGGCGCACGAGGCGCGTCAGGCCCTGAGCGCCTGGCCGGAACTGGCTGCATTTAGGGAGGCCATGCTGGCGCAATGGCCACCGCATCGGCGCGGCTTTCATCATATGTCTTTCCCGCAGTGGGGCGTCAGTCTGACTCTGGCGCTGATGGAGGTGCGGGAGGCGCTTGATAACTGGTGTGGTCAGGCGGATGCGTGGTTCCTTGACGGGTTCTCACCGGCGCTTAATCCGGACATGTGGGCCGAGGATGTATTGCAGCGCATTGGCCAGCACACGGTAACGGGGGGGCGTGTGGCGACCTTCACGGTGGCGGGCGGCGTCCGGCGCGGGCTTGAGGCGGCGGGTTTTGTGCCGCGCAAGGTGCCGGGCTTTGGTAAAAAGCGTGAGCAGCTGGAAGCGGTGTATCAACCTGATGCGGGCATTGAGGTTTCGGCCTCACGGCCCGCACGTGTGGCGATCATAGGCGCAGGCATTGCCGGTCTGTCGGTTGCGCATGCCCTGGAGGGCAGGGGCATTAAGGCGGATATTTTTGACGCCAGTGGACTGGGGGGCGGCGCTTCGGGGAATCGGGCAGGCTTGATGACGCCGCGTCTTGATGCCGGTGGTGGCGTGATCAGCCAATTGTTTGCCGATGCCTTTTACTGTGCACACGGGCTTTATCAGCGGCTTTGTCCGGAGGCCATTTTGTCAGAAGGTGTTCGGCAAAGGCCATCTGGCCCGCGCGATATGGGGCGCTTCCAAAAGATCGCGCAACAGGCCTGTTTTGCCCCTGACGATTTAGTGGTTGATGACGACGGGTTGTCGATGCGTAAAGCGCTGGCGATTGCGCCGCTTAAGGTGCTGGAGGCGCTAAAGGGGACGCAGGCCCTCATTATTGACGCGATCACGCATATTGATCGTCAGGCAGACGGGTGGTGTTTGCAAGGCGATAAAATCCACGGCGGCTATGAGCAGCTCTATCTTACCTGCGGGGACGGGGTGTTTGATCTCAGGCCGGATGTCACTGAGCAACTCGATCTCAGGCCGGTGCGCGGGCAGATTGAAATGGCGCAATCACCCACAAGATCGCCTCAGGCGACGGCCTGGGGCGGCTATTATGTGCCGGTGCCGGAAGGCTATGTGTTTGGCTCAACCCACATTCGTGGGGACCGGCAAACGAATTTAAGGACTGAGGAGCGTCTGTATAACCTCAATACGCTGTCGCAGGTTTTTCCGGATGAGGCGGCTGTCGCGCCCGATGAACTGACGTCACGTGCCTCGGTTCGGGTCACGACACGCGATCATCTGCCGGTCATGGGACAGGCGGATGAGGGGCTTTATGTGCTGACAGGGCTTGGGGCGCGTGGGTTTTGTCTTGGCCCGCTTCTGGGGCAGGCGCTGGTCTGTCAGGCGTTGAAGGTGCCGTCGCCTTTAAGCCACAGTGCGCAGCAAATACTAAGGGTCGAAAGGTTTTAGCGGAAGGGAAGCGCCACGGCCATAGCTTAGTCATTAAATGGCCGGAATTCGGGTATTCCGTAGAGGCTGAAGCGTAAAGGATTTACTTTGCGATTACCTGCAAAGAGGCTCTGTACCCAAATGCCGAAGCAAAAATTTGTAAAAACACTGGCGGTTCTGGCCCCTTGTGCCCTGCTGATTACCGGACTGGGGTTTGCGCAGGCGCAGACATCGGAAAAACCAGCCGCCAAGCCGCGTGAGATTTCGCAGTGCTTTCGTACGAATGATATACGCGGGTTTGACAATGACGACCGGCGTAAGCTGATTGTTGAAACCTATAGCGGTGATTTCTACGAACTGGAGCTGATGGGCGGCTGCATGGATATTGACCATGCCATGAAACTCGGGTTTCGCGGGCGCAATGGTTCGGATCGGGTCTGCGGCGGATTTGATGCCGAAATCCTCTATCGTGAACTGGGCAGCGGGCGTTTGAGCCGCTGTCAGGTGACCAATGTGCGACCCTTTACCCACGAAGAAAATGAAGCGCGTAAAATCGAGTTTGGCCGCAAAAAACCTGACAAAGGATAGATCACATGCGTTTTCCCAAGGTGCAGATACTGATGGCGGGCGGCGCTGCGGCGCTGATGCTCGGGGCCTTTGCCGCTGGTGAGCGCCCGGTCGCGACGACTGAGCAGCGGCTTGACAACAAACAATGCGTCGATGCCGGTCGCCTGACGTCGAAGCGGGTGGTCGACAAACAGACCCTGTTTGTCGAAGACGGCGGGCGGGCCGCCTTGCTCACGCTTTCGGCCCCTTGTGCGAATCTGGATGAGTTGGACAAGATCGGTTTTGAATTTAACGGGTCTTCGATGATTTGCGATAAGCGGGATGTGAAAATTCTCTATTCCCGTTTTTCCGAAAAACCTGTGCGTTGCCTGATTTCAAAGGTCACGCCGCTGACGCGCGAGCAGGCTAAAGCCTATTAATTCATCCGGAGTATGCGTTACATGTCGAAGTTGCTGAAATCCAATGGCGGATGGATGGCCTGTGCGGCGGGGGCGGCTGTGGCGCTATCAGCCATGGTTGTGGCGCCAACTCTGGCGCAGGCCCCTGCCTCAGACGAAGCCGGAAAGCCTGAAATCCGGGCTTGTGTTAACGGCTCAGGTGCGGATACGCATGTGCTTGATGAAAAGACCTTACTGATTACCGACCATAACCGCAGCGCCGTACGGGTTGAAGTGGCAGGGTGTCGTCTCAATCCGCATGATCCGCTGATCTTTAAATATCGCGGAACCACCCAGATTTGCGATCCGATCGATGTCGATGTGTCGGTGCGCAGTCCGGGTGGTTTTCAAAGCCCATGCTTTGCGCAATCTGTAACCCCGATTTCGGTTGAGGAAGGCAAGCGTCTGTCAAAGCAGAAGTTTGAGAGCCATCGGAAATAGAATCAGGCCGCAGGGCTGTCCTGAAGCGAACGGTGCGGGTTTGGGAACACAGACTCTACGCTTAACTGAAACACAGAGGCGATACGGTAGGCGAGATCGAGCGATGGATCGTGTTTGTCGCTTTCGATAGCGATCACCGCCTGACGGGACACCCCAATCAGGGCGGCCAGATCAGCCTGCGTCAGGCCGCGTTCCGCGCGCAATTCACGTAAGCTGTTTTTCATTGCGCGCGCCTGACAAACGGACAGATCAGCGCAAAACTGGCCCAGAACATAGGGTAGACCAGATAAAGCGGAATTTGGGGGGCCTGAGCGAAGTTCTCGGCAAAACCCCAGAAGGTGCAGATAAACAAAACCATGCCGTTCGCCAGTATGAAGCGGTGGCTCATCAGGCCGCGGATATATTCGTCGGCTTCTTTCATGTAGCGCATAACGACGTGGATGGTGCCGCCTATGGGCAGGCTGGGCAGGATAGCAACGGCGTATAGCAAAATGCCTTCAGGGTGATACTGTCGGATGAAGGTGATGGAGGCTATCAGGCAGACGGCATAAAGCAGCATCCACACGGTCATGCCGATAGTATAGCGCGCAATAGGCGTTTTCAGGTTCATTGAGGTTGTCCTTCAGAATGGGAAAGACATCCGGCCGGATGTAAGGCAAAGCTTACATTGCAAAAATGTAAAGTCAACCTGACATCAAAAAAATGTCAGGCTGGCTTTACATGGGGGATGGGCTTAACTCAGATAATAAAGCGCGCTGGCGTGCGGCTTAAGTTCTGCGGTCAGGGGCGTATCGATGTCACCAAGGCTTTCGCCTGTCCACAGGTTGCGGGCCTTAAGGCGCGTCGGCAGGTTCAGGGCCTTAAGTGGCTGGCTGATGGTCAGGGGCGCGTCTGAAATATTGAACAGGGCGAGATAATGCCCCTTATCGTCCTGCGCTGTCCAGACCACCGCCTTGCCGTCATTGGAGACGGGCCGGTTGCCATAGCTGTGCTGATTAAGGCGTATAATTTCAGGATTGGTCAGCAGGGACAGGGTCGGGGCATCAAGGTGGCGCAGATCGCCCCCCATGATCAGCGGTGAGCGGGCAATTGACCACAGGGTCATGACGGTTTGCTGTTCATCGGGCGTGAAGCGCGTCTGGCGGCTACCCATGGCCAGCATCCCTAAGGGTAGCATATCGGCATCGGGCCATGCACCGGATTTGCGATAAGGATTCCAGTTTTCAAGGCGCTTGAACTGATCAAACAGCAGTTTCCATTCGTCCCAGAAATCGTCCGAGATGCGCCACATCTGGGCGTGGTCTGCCACATGCGCCGCCCATTTGAGATCGGTTTCACCCGGCGACAGGCTCAAGGTCATCGGACGGCCGGAAGCCCTGATGGCCTTATGGATGGCTTCGACCTCGGCCCAGTTATTGCCATAGGGACGGCTGAGGTCATCGACCTTGACGAAATCAATGTCCCAGTCGGCAAATAGTTTGAAGACCGAGTTGTAATAGGCCTGTGCGCCGTCCTTG
>JBCEBX010000076.1:0-5805 GCA_039206455.1 Asticcacaulis sp. | reverse complement strand
CCCTTGCGGCGCGCGGATCAAGGCGCAAACCGCCACAAACCAGCAAAGGCTGGGCATGACCGGCGGCACGACGCACCAGCGCCCTGAGACGCGCCAGCAATTCCTCGGTATGGAACGGTTTAGTCAGATAATCATCGGCACCGGCATCAAAGCCCGACACCTTGTCCGACCAGGCCCCGCGCGCCGTCAGTATGAGCACAGGCGTTGTCTTGCCGTCACGCCGCCAGCGCTCAAGCACAGACACACCGTCAATCTTTGGCAGGCCCAGATCAAGTATGACGCAGTCATAGGGTTCCGTGTCACCGAGAAAATGCGCCTCCTCGCCATCGGGCGCATGATCAACGACGTAACCGGCGTCCGATAGCGACGACTTCAGTTGACGCGACAGATCAGGATCATCTTCAGCCAGCAATATACGCATGAATTACATCCGGTTTAGTGAGCGGTTGGCCAGATCGACCCGATAGGACACAATGTTCGGGCCAACCTGTACCTTGATAACAAAGGTCGAAGGTCCGGCCCGATTACCGGAAACATAGCGCCCGCCGGTGCGTGATTCCACCAGATTAATGGCCTCATCAATCGAATAGTTGCGCTGGGGTTGCTGTTCGTTGCCGCGACGCTGATCATTACCGCGATTACCGCGTTCATCGCGGCTATCCCCTTGGCGCCCGCCGCGCTCACGGCGGTCATACTGCGCCTTAACCCATTGGGCATCGTGCACCTGCGCGCCCAAAGGCGCGGGTACGGCGATATGGGCAGAGGTCTGCGTAGCCGCCAGACCCAGCACCATCACACTCAAAAGGGGCATAATCCGTTTCATGTCATCCGGTTTACAGCATCAGACCTGAACCATATCTGAACAGAACCCTTAAGAAAGGTATTATTTCTTCTTTTGCGACGGATGCACCGGCGCATAGGGCGCGGATTTGCGCAAGGCTTCGGCAAAGGCCGTCACATCCGCATCCGGCATATCGGGCAAGGTCACCACAATATGGGCAAACAAATCACCCCGCGCGCCCTTGCCGACAAGGCCGCCCTTGCCCTTAAGGCGCAGCACGGCACCGGAATTTGAGCCCTTGGCAATGGTGACATTGACCGGCCCGTCAGGGGTCGGGGCCTGCACCTTGCCGCCCAAAACCGCATCGGGCACAGAAACATAAAGGTCCATATGCAGGTCGCTGCCTTCCTGCCGGAAGATCGGATGCGGTTTAATCTTTAACTCCACCAGCGCATCGCCATAGGCCCCGCGCCCCCCTGCCGGAGCCGCTCCCTGCCCCTTAAGACGCAGGGTCTGACCGTCTTTCGCCCCTTTGGGGATGGTGACATCCACCGTGCGGCCATCGGTGAACTGCACACGGCGGCTGTTGCCATTAAGGGCATCCAGAAGATCGATATCCAGCTTGACCTTCAGGTCACTGCCCTTGCTCGGAGCCCCAAAGCCCCCGCCGCCAAAGCCACCAAAACCGCCACCACCGGCACCCTGGCCGCGCTTTTGACCGCCGCCGAAAATATCAAATATGTCATCAAGATCGACACCATCAAAGCGGCCACCCGCACCACCGCCATAGGCCCCATAGCCCTGAGACGTACCGCCACCACCCCCGCCATAGCCTCTGAAGGTTTCGCGGCCATCCGCATCAATCTCACCGCGATCGAATTTCTTGCGCTTCTCAGGGTCTTTGAGCAGGTCAAACGCGCCCGACACCCGCTTGAAACGGTCTTCCGCTGCCGTGTTACCGGGGTTGCGATCGGGATGCAGTTCCTTGGCCAGCTTGCGGAACGCCTTCTGGATGTCCTCCGCACTGGCGTCACGTTTTACGCCCAGTTCGCTATAGGGATCGCCCGCCACTGATAAACCTCCGTCAACCTCAGACGTCAAACTCCGTATGCAGTTGGCGCAGGATAAGGACTTAGTCAACGCCTGATACAGATTAAATCAGGCCATAAGCCCTACCTCCAACGCCAGACCGTAGTGAGATGTGGTCGATTTCTGCGCAATTTCAAGACGGGCCTGCGCATTGAATCCACTGACAAAATCTTCCGATTGCCAGCTCACCGGATAGACCCACGTCCGCCCGCTGACCTCAAATTCACGCCTCAGGCTCTCTCCTGCATAAATCCTTAAGCGGAATATCTCGAACGCCTCATCCAGTGGTGGTTCGACCTCAGGATTATCCCCGCCATAACGCGCACAGCGCTGCCAGACTATAGCCATATCCTGCCCGTAACGCCCCCTGATGCGGGCATGCGCCGGTGCGCGCGGCCTGAGCGCCACTCCCGTCCAGCTGGCCTCAACCTCTAACGCCTCTCCTGCCGCCGCGCCAAATCCGGCAGGCCCCGCCCGCCATAGCCGCGACAGACCTATCTCTGCCGTCGCCATATCGGCCCGCACCGGATCAGCTGGCAACAGGATCACCTCTGCCCCCTCATCAACGCCCGCGACCATCGCCCCAATGGTCCCCGACTGCCCCCTGATAAGCCCGCTCAGACGATAGGCCTCGCCCCCCAATGCCTGCACATTAAGGAAACTGATCATCTCCCATTCCCCGTTTCGCGCCTTCACACAGACTATATTCTGCCCGCTCAGAATCTCGGCCTCAGTCCGTGACACAGGCGCTGGCCCCTCCAGATAAATATCGAAATAAGCCGCCCTCAGCCACACCCCTGCCTGCCCGTCCGGCAACCCCGCCAGCACATGCCCCAGCGATACCGGATGCGTCACGCGACCACGCAAACGCAGATCGGACACACCCGCACCCGCATAGATATCGATGTCCGAAAACGGATCAGCCGTCGCCACCAGCAGCGGCCTGACATCGGTTTCATGGCTCCCGAAACAGGGCAGTTCCAAAAGCCTGAAGCCTGTGACCACCGAACGGCCCGCAAAATCACCGCCGCCAGTTTCCGGTTCTACCGACAGCAAAGCCCGCCTGTCCATAAGCGGCACAAGCTGCACCGAAGGCGCTTCCGCACGCTCAATCCCGCTCACCTGATATAACAGGCCATCACTCTCAAGCTGCACCACATCACCGCCCTCAAGCGTCAGCGCGACCTGCGGGCCGATATCCACCGTCAGGCTTTCGCGCACACGACGTGCCCGCCCCAGGCAATACCGGGCATAATCGCGCGCCTGCGCCCCCGAAAGGCACAGGCTCAGATCGACCCCCAGGGTGTCACCGCCAGAGGCCGTCTCATGGCGCACATAGACCGCCTGCAACTGATAATCGCGATCCAGATCATAGCATCTGAGCGTCATGCCTGACGGTACGGTCATCAGATCACGCCGCGACAATACCGGCGCACGCACCTCGCAGGCCATATCCCCCGACGTCAGCCGCGAAACCGCCCCCGCTTGCTCCACGCCTTGCTTTATGACCCTAAGCCCGTCACCGCGCTCGGCAATGCTCAGCCCGAGATAATCGAGCACCGGCTCAATCGCCTGCGCCACGCTCATCGGCTGCTCAATGACATAGCCGTCAATCAGTCCCACCACCTCTGAGACATCAAGGTTTGCCACCCCGACCTGCGCCACCAGCTGCCCCAGCAGATTTCTGGCCTCCCCCGACCCCAGCCGCCCGTTCAGCCAGTGACCGGTGCGCCAGTTATCGCCATCGCCCCACACGTCACGCTTAAGCGGAAAATAGGGATAGGGCCGCGCATCCCAGCACCAGACATCCATGCCCTGAAGCATAGGCCCGCCATAGACCGGACTGACCGGATTATTGGCCGTTTGCCGGTAATGATCGACCAGTGCCTTCAGATAGGTTTTCTGCGCCCGATCATCGCGCTCACCGGTCGAAAACGGCGGCACAAAGCTCTCGGAAGATTTCGGATCAAGAAACAGGTTCGGCGCATTCGGCCCCTTGTCAATCGCCCCGCAGCCATATTCGATGAACCGTATCGGCTTTGATTTCGCCACCCATGCCGTAGGCATCGATGCCCGCACACCGTCTGGCCGGTCATGGTGATTACGCCCCCACCAGTTGACAATATCCTTGGGTCGGTAAATCCACGGCTCACCATAGGCCCCATCGGTGATCGGCGTGCGCGTTTGCGCTGCCCGGTCACTGTCTGACGCATAGTACCAGTCAAACCCCTCCCCGCCACAGAACCGTGACGCCAGATAGGCCCCGTCATAAAGGGAGCCAGCTTCGGCCCCATCCAGATGCCCGTCCCCGTCACGCCAGTCGGTCAGAGGCGCATACCAGTCGATACCGACAAAATCGATATTGGCATCGGCCCACAGCGGATCAAGATGAAAGGCCACATGCCCGCCCGCAGGCTGATGCCCGAAATATTCGCTCCAGTCGGCGGCATAGGAAATCTGCGTCCCACCACCCACAAGGCTCCGCACCGCCGCCGCCAGCCCTTTAAGCTGCGCCACCGCCGGATAGCTATTGACCGCCGACCTGAGCGTCGTCAGTCCGCGCATCTCCGACCCCAAAAGCACACAGGCCACTCCGCCCGCCGCCTGCCCCAGCGCCGCCAGATGCAGCACAAATCGCCGCATCCCCCATTCGTCCGGCCCACTATAGGTTACACGCCCGCCGGACACAGAAAAATGCCCAGCCTGCGCCGTGCCGAAAAACGCCGCCACATCCACCGCAATCACCGACGTCTTATCCGCTGTCCCCACCCGATCCGGCGCAATGTCACAGGTGATACGCCCCCGCCACGGGTAAGCCGCCTGACGTGCCCCGCCATAGGGATCAGGCTTTGTATTATCCGTCGCAATATCCATCAGGATAAACGGAATAAGCGTCACCTCATAACCCCGACTTTTCAGCGCCTGTATGGCCGAAATCACCGTCTGGTCAGAGGGTGTGCCGCCATAGACCGGACGCCCTTCATAGGTGCCAATAAGATGCGCCGTATCGCGCCCGACACCGGCCACCGTCCAACTCAAAGGCCGCGTGCGTTTAAATCTCTGCTCGACACCGGGCCTGATCCGGCAATGCCCCGCCCTGAGGTCATCGCCAAACCAGCTGACCACCAGATTGACCCGCTTAAGATTAGGCAACTGCGCCTCAAGCTGATCGAGCGCCACCAGAAAGTCCGGCTGCCCCTCAGCCGTATTCTGCGTTTCATAGCGCGCTTTGGTCAGTCCCGTCAGCACGACATTATGCGTCGTGGCATAGACAAACTCACCCGCCCCCGGAATCAGGCACACCCCGTCAATCAGATGCTCCAGATCGTCGGCCTTAGCGCCACGCCGGAACACCTCAACCGACAGGTTAGGCGGCCGATTACCAAAGGCCGCCAGAGGCAGATCCTCAAATACCATATAGGCCAGCCCGCGATAGGCCGGTGCCGAGCCTTCAATCGCCACTATCAGACTGTCGGGCATCTGGTCTTCCCCGCCCTTATAAAGCCTGAACGCTATCTGCGACATATCCAGCACCTGCCCGTCGGCCCAGATACGCCCGATGCCGTCAATCGGCCCCTCACACAGGCCCACGGCAAACGACAAACTGTAGCCAAAGCTTTCCGTGCGCGGCCCGTTCTTTGAGGCGCGCGTCGACTCACGGCTTTCCTTTAGTCGCGCTGTCCAGATGACCGAAGCCGCCACGCGCCCGCGCCCGAACACCTGTTTGATCGGAGACCCTTGCGCCGACGCCGACACCCGAAGCCCCTCAAGCCGCGCCCCCAGTTGCCGCACCGGCTGAAGCGTATTTATCAGGGTCTTGTCAACCAGACCCCCAAGCGCCGCGCCAATGACACCGCCCACCGGCCCGCCAATCGCAGACCCCACCGCACTTAAAACAACCTGCGCCATAAACCTAACCTCTGTCTCTCTTCTTC